>JAUYEB010000203.1 GCA_030691555.1 Candidatus Bathyarchaeota archaeon | reverse complement strand
GGCGCCGTCGCCACCATGAAGATCAAGCCCGAGAGGCTCGCCAGGCCCGTCCAGGGCAACTTCGCCATGGCCGTCGAACTAGCAGAGACCCTCGCAAACGACGCAGGCCTCAGCTTCCGCGAGTCCTACAAGATAGCCGCCGACCTCGTCAACCTAACCATAAGCCGCGGCTCCACCCTCGACAGGCTCAAGCCCGAGGACGTCACCGCCTCAGCCGAGAGGCTCTACAAGAAGAAGGTCAAGGTCACGCAGGCCCTCATCGACAAGGCGACCGATCCGAAGAAGAGCCTGCAGCGCAGGGTCAGCCTCGGCAGCCCACGCCCCGAGGAGGTCAAGAGGATGCTCAGGGAGCACGGCGCCGAGGCGGCAGAGCAGCGCGCGAGGCTCGGCGAGAAGAGGAGCCGCCTCGAGGCCGCCCTCGCCAATCTCCACGCCACCGCCGCGAGGCTATCCGCCTAGCCGAAACCCCTTATTAACCACCCCTCAACACCATACTGATCCGCCATGAGGAACCGGGACATCATCATCGTCGCGGCACTCATACTCGCCGGCGCCATCGGCATCGAGCTCTACACAAACTTCACCACGACCCTCCTCGACTACGCCCCGACCGGCTTCACGTCCCTCATCATGGACGCCCCCCAGGTCTTCGACTACTACAAGGACGGCACCCTCATCGGCACGTACACATACACCCTCACGGCCGAGACCGGCACCGACACACTATACATGCTCAAGACCGTCGTTGACGCTACCTACCAGGAGAAGCACCTCACGGTAAACTCCACCTACAGGCTCAGAGGCGCGACGACGCCGGACAGCTACGACGTGGACTTCGCCCTCGACGGAACCACCTCCAAGCTCGAAACCACGTACACAGGCGTGAACGCCGTCATAGTCACCTCCGCCTCGGGGGCGAACCAGACCTTCACGGTCCCCACCCCCGCCGACACGGTGACCATCGACAACAACAACCCAGCCCAGTGGGAGCTCCTCATGAAGAGCTTCACCGCCCAGGCCGGCAAGGTGTACCGCGTCAACGCCCTCGTCCCCCAGGGCGCCGTCGTACAGAGCGTCGAGTACGGCGTCGACACCAACCACCAGTTCGCCACCATAGGCGGGAAAAGCTACGAGTGCGTCGTCTCCCGGGAGCCGAACTTCCAGATAACCCTCTACTTCTACAGGGGCGACCTCATCCAGTACAAGAACGACATCGACGGCATCATCATAGTGAAGAGAATGCCCTAGCCCCGCCGTCCCTTCGCGAGCCTCTCCGCTATAGCGAGGCCACCGTAGAGAACCACGTCCGCGCCGAGCGGCGTGATCATGATCTCGGGCCTCCTGTTGATCAGGTGGGCGTCTATCCCCGCGAGGATCGGCCCCAGGATCATGTCCGGGTTGTTCAGCGCGACGGAGCCGCCGATGGTTATCAGCTCAGGGTCGAAGGCGTTTACTATGTCTGCGAATCCCACCGCGTTCGCCCTTCCGACCGCCTCGACGACGAGGATCGCGTTCTCGTCCCCCATCTTCGCCGCCTCGAAGACTGCCTCGGAGGTGAGCCCGCCGAGGTCGCCCCCGACCATCTCCATCAGCTTGCTCCCCCTAAGGTTCCTCCCCCTGAGGAGTAGCCTCGCGTAGTTCGGTATGTTCGCCCCCGAGCAGTAGGCCTCCCAGTGGCCGCGGCACCCGCAGCCGCAGACCAGCTCTGAGTCGAGGTCGAGCGTAATATGCCCGATCTCGGGCGCGTTCCCGTCCTTCCCGCCGAGGGGGTGCCCGTCGACGATGGCCCCGCCACCCAGCCCAGTGCTCAGCGTGACGTAGAAGAGGTTCTCGACCCCCCTCCCCGCCCCGTAGGCGTGCTCACCGATCACCGCCGCGTTGCAATCGTTCACGATCTCGACGGGCACACCGAACTCCGAGGCGAGGGGCCCGACGACGGGGATGTGCTTGAAGACGAAGTTGGGCGTCTCCCCTATGGCTCCCCGCCTGACGTCAAGGGGTCCAATCGAGCCAACGCCGATAGCGGATGGCTCACACCCGAGGCCCCTAACCATCCTCGCGATCTGCCTCGGAATCCCCTCGGGGCCGTTCAGCCTATCCGTCGCCTCGGAGCGCTTGGCGAGGATCCCCCCCACGTCCCCGACGGCGACCCTGATGTTCGTGGCGCCTATGTCGACCGCGACTAGTGACAACTCAAGAAAATGGGCGGCGTGGGAATAAAAGGGGTTACTTCGCGACTATCGTCGTGCGGAGCTTGCCTATCCTGGGCACCTCCGCCTCCAGGACGTCGCCCGCCTTGAGGAAGTTGTCGGGCTTCGTCTTCCCATCCACCACCGGGCTCGTGTCGAGGGCGGTGCCCGAGCAGGTGCCTCCGCAGACGATGTCCCCGGGGTAGAGGTACATGTCGCGGCTGACCCACGCGATCCACCAGGGGTACCTCCTTATCATGCTCTCCATCGAGCCGTTCTGGCGGACCTTCCCGTTGACCGTTTGCCTGAGCTTGAGCTTGTAGACGTCACCGATCTCGTCCTTCGTGACGAGGCAGGGGCCCATCGGGGCGCAGCCGTCGAAGTTCTTGGCGAAGAAGAAGCCGTCGGGGCCGCCCGTCCTGGGCCCGTCTCGGATGCTCAGGTCGTTGACTATGGTGTAGCCGTAGATGTGGCCCTCGCCGTCCTCCTCCTTAATGTCCTTCCCCTTCCTCCCGATGACGGCGCCGACCTCGACCTCGTAGTCCATCCTCTGCGTCCGCGCGGGGTACGGGACGGATGAATCGGGCCCGACGACGTTCCTCGCCAGCTTCCAGAAGCCCCAGGCGTTGTAGGTGCCCGCCGCCACCTGCTTCTTGATCTCCTCCACGGTCGTCGGGCGCCCCATCATCTTGGAGACGTCTGCGCTGTGGTCGTAGAAGTTCGCCCCAGCCATGGCGATCCTCGTCGCCGCGCTGGGGAGGGGGGCGTGGATCTTCACCCCTTTTCCTTTGAAGATGAGCTGCTCGCCGCCGGCGGAGACCTTCACCTTCTTGGCGTAGTCTACAGCCTTCTTGGCGGCCTTGAGCCCGGCCTCTCCCTCCTCGATGAAGGCGAGGAGGCAGGACGGCGCCTCGGCGTCGGCCTTGGCGCATGGGTTGGGCTCGCCCTTGCTCTCCAGGAGGGCCGCGTAGGCGTGGTTGATGTCGACGACCGAGCCGTCCTCGAGCCAGGAGCCGAGCCTCTTGTGTGGACCGTATACAACCAACTTCATTTGGGGTCGCTGAATACTCGGAGGCTCCGACGATTTAAGGCTGAGCAGCCGCCGGGCGCTCCCTGCCCACGGGGCAGGCCTCGAGGCAGATGGTGCACTCTATGAAACTCCCCCTCGTCGGCCGGATTATCAGCCTCTCCGCCGCCTCCCTGACGTCGGCGTCGACATCGTCCGTCCCCGGGCTCTCGAGGGCGTAGACCATGCACCTCTTTATCGTCACCTCGTGCGGCCTCAGCGCCTTCGTCGGGCACGCCCTTATGCATCGAGTGCAGTCGCCGCACAGGTCCCCCTCGAAGGGAGGGTCCGGCTCAAGCTCCGCCGACGTCAGCACCGCGCCGAGCCTCACCCTCGGGCCGTACTCCTTGGACAAGAAGACTGTGTTCTTCCCCTGCATGCCCAGCCCGGCTAGGGCGGCGGCGCGCTTCAGCGGTAGGCTGCCCGCCGGCACCGCATCGAAGCCCCTGTCCCTTATCCATGAGGCCAGCCTCCAGGCCTTCCTGCCCACGACCTCCGAGTAGAGCTGGTGGAACTCGAACCTCTCCTCCTCCGGGTGGAGCCCGAAGCCCCTCCACCGTGGGTCAAGCGTGTGGACATTGAATATCGGGTCCCAGATGTGGTAGCCGACGACGACCGCCGACCTCGCGGTGGGCAGCTCCTCCTCCGCCGGGACAAGCGTGTGAACGCCCCCGACATCCCCCGTGGGCAGGCTCCTGAGCTGCTCTAGCGATATCACGCCCGCGATCGATAGGCCCACATCCCTGGCTGCCGCCTTCACCTCGGCGCTAGTCAGAACCAAGCCATCCACCTTAGCTTGCCTCCCTAGGCTGATGGGTCCTGTACAGCTGGAGATAGGGCATCAGCGAGCCGATGATCTTGTTCTCGCCCTTCTTCAGGTGCTCCTGGAACGTCGTGCGCGCCACCCTCTCCTTCGCGGCTATCTCCTGGATGTCCTCCGTCCGCGGGAGCTGGTAGTAGCCGTGCCCATAGGCCTTGATCAGGGCATCCGTCTGCTTACCAGTCAGCTCCGAGAAGAGTGACTCCGTCGCGAGTATGCCCCCCGCGATGGAGCCCTCGAAGGGGGTCTTCCTCAGGACCTCGATGGTGAAGCCGCGCGCCTGCAGCCTCTCAATCATCTTGGCCAAGTCCTCGTGCCTGAAGGCGATGACCCGGTAGTACTCCCAGCCCCCGCTGAGCACGACGGGCGAGACGTCGAGGACGTCAAGGTCCTCGATGTTCATGCTGACGCTGTTGTAGGGCGTGCAGAAGCAGGTGGATGTGATCAGGTGGGCCTTCCCGCCGTCGCTAGACTCGTCGAGGACCGTTGCCAGCTTGGAGACCTCGCCCAGGACGGCCTCGTACTCGCCGGGCTCGTCGACGACGACCTCCATCACCTCGTGGACCCTGTTGCACCAGGAGTACATCCTCATCGACGCGTGTCTCTCGCTTATCCGGATGAAGGGGCAGTCGTGCCTTACCCTGAAGAGCGTCTCGAAGGCGGTCACGTGACAGGCTTGGATGACTCGGGATAAATGGTTTGGGCCGTCACGTGACGGAAATAAGCGGTTCAACTGAAATATAGCGGCGGTGGTGGAGGTGTTTCTGCGTCTTTTTCCTATGCGGCTTTACTCGAAGACGCCATCTTCAGGCGAGCCGCGAAGCTCTTGGCCGCCTCTATGTCTTTCGCGTCTGGTTTTCCCTTATTCAGGCCGCCCATCAATCTCAGAGGACCGTACGTGTCGAAGGCCTTGCAGTGCCACTCGCCCACGACCCTGAAGCCCTTGTCCGCGAGGCGTTTCCTGAGCTCACGATGGGCGTCCTCGTAGACGCCGGAGCCGCTCGTGCTGAATATGAAGGCGTCCTTGTCGGTGCCCCTCGGGAGGCCGTCGATTAAGGAGACGAGCCTCTTGTCGAATTTGCCGAAGTAGTTGCCGGAGCCGAATCCGATGAGGTCGAAGGATTTTATGTGCTCCGGCGTGGTCGACTCGGGGCTTCTGAGCTCCGCCTCGAGCACCTCCCTCATGGCCCCGGCGATCACCTCCGTGTTGCCGTGGTGGTACGAGATGTAGACGATCAGGGTCCTCATGGCCTTCAAGGAGAGGAGGCGCATCTACCCGTTTTAACGTATTTACTGCAATTACACTCGTTTTTGTCTCATGCGAGGCGCCCAGAACCGTTATATCCTCCGGTAGGTGATGTTAACGGATTCATCAAAGGAGTAGACCAAGTTGATGGAGATTAGGTTCCACGGCAGGGGCGGCCAGGGCGCCGTCACCGGCGTAAGGCTCCTCTCGACGGCGCTTTACTACGAGGGGAAGTTCACGATGGGCATCCCCATGTACGGCACCGAGAGGCGCGGGGCGCCGGTCCAGTCTTTCCTAAGGGTCAGCGACGGGAGGATCTACGAGCGTGACCTCGTCCACGAGCCGGACATGGTCGTCGTC
>JAUYEB010000180.1 GCA_030691555.1 Candidatus Bathyarchaeota archaeon | reverse complement strand
TCAGCATGCCGGAGACGATGTTCGCCGACTGGCTCACGCGGTTGACCCACGTGATCTCGTCCGCGTCGACCCCGAGGGCCTTGGCGGCCTCCCCCTTCGCGTCAGGGGCGCGGATGTTGGCGCTGTCGTATGTGTAGAACTCGAACCAGTCCCCAACCTTCTCCTGGACGCGCGCCAACGCTGGGCCGTGGGCGGCGCTGTTCAGGTACGTGTTGTACTTGAGGAGGGGAAACTCCTCGCGGATCGCATCGATGTTCTTCGCGATATCCATGGCTAGGGACTCGGCGCGGCGGGGATATAAAATAGGGCGGGCCCCGCTACGAGGCGCGCCTGTATGTGCCTGGGCGCGGCGAGAAGATAGTGCCGTCCCTCATCAGCGTGCTTATCAGCTTCGCCGCCTCGCCCCTGTTTACGCCCTCCTCGGCGAGCGCCTCGTAGAGATCATCGTCCTTCACGGGCCCAGTCCTCTCAAGCTCCACAATCTTACCCAGCACCTTCTGGAGCTGCGTCTGCAGGCTCCTCGGCTTGCCAGTGTAGAGGATGTCTATGTCTATCTGGCCCGTAGTGACGTCGATGCCTACCTGCTCGAGGCTGGCCTGCATGAGTGTGATGACTGCCTCGGCGTCCTCCTTCGTGACCTCGTTCCGTAGGTGGGCTTTGGCGCGTGCCTCGGCGAGCCTGACGAGGCTTTCCAGTTGGCGCGCCGTGATGCTGACGGCTGAGGCTTCGCCGCCCTCGACGCTGGCTGTCCTCATCTTGACGTAGAAGTCCCTGAATCGGGTGACGACCTCCTCGCTTAGGAGGGGGCGGACGCGGGTCTTGGCGTAGCTGATGTACTTCCTGAAGAGCTCGGGGTCGATGGAGGACGTGATGGTTGAGCCCGCTGACCTGTGTAGGCCGAGTATGTGCTCAGCCATCGTCGTGTCCCTCTCGACGTCTGGGACGTCCTTGAGGACGAAGATTACGTCGAACCTGCTGAGGATGGTTACTGGGAGGTTGATGTTCTGCCCGATGGTCTGGTAGGGGTTGTATCTGCCGAGGGTCGGGTTCGCCGCGGCGAGTATGCTGGTGCGGGCGTTGAGGGTGGCGACTATGCCCCCCTTCGCGATGGGCACTATCTGCTGCTCCATTGCCGGGTGTATAGCGCCCCTGTCCTCCTCCCTCATCTTGTCGATCTCGTCGATGCAGCAGATCCCCTGGTCGGCCAGCACCAAGGCCCCGGCTTCTAGGATGAAGTTGCCGGTCCCCCCCTCCTTGACGACGGCGGCGGTGAGGCCCGCGGCCGTGCTCCCCCTGCCCGTCGTCATCAGGCCCCTCGGCGCTATCTTCGCCGCGAACTGTAGGAGCTGGCTCTTACCCGTGCCCGGGTCACCGACGAGGAGGACGTTTATGTCCCCCCTGATGCGGACGTCGGGGAGTTCCTTGGTGATGCCGCCGAAGAGTAGGTAGAGGATGGACTCCTTGATGTTTTCGTGGCCGTAGATGCTGGGGGCGATGGATTGGAGGAGCCTGCGGTGGACCCAGGGGTCCTGCGCTATCTCCTTTATCTTCTCCTCGTCCTCGGGGGAGATGTCGGTCATCTCCGACTCGCGGCCGCTCACCTCTATGTGGCTCGCCTCCATCACCATGTCGAATATGCGAAGCTGTCCGCCGCGGCCGAATCGCTGGAGGAGGTCGACGCTGCCCACGATGGTGATCCTGTCACCGGGGCGGGCCTGGTCGACGACGTCGTCCTTGAGGTCGACGTGGAGGCTCCTGGGCAGCTGCCCCGGGGGCAGGTCCTCAGGCCTCTCCTGCGTCGTGACCCTCTGCGAGTCCATGAAGACCGAGAGCTTGGGCACGAGGTCGAAGCGGCTCTTGCTGTCGCAGTGCTCGCACTTTATAGGCGTCTTGAGGGTCTCGCCGTCCTGATCGACGTAGTTGAGCTCGTTGCAGTTGCTGCAGCGGAAGACCGCCTTCATGACCTGCGGCGTCGTGGCGGTTGCGCGCACGATTATGCCCTTGATCATGACGAGGCGCCCGATGTGCTCTGAGCCTATCCTCCTGAGCTGCGTGAGGGATGGGAGCGCCCTGACTCGGACGTGTATCTTCTTCTGCGCCTCGGCGTAGACGAGGTCCTTCTGCCGGAGCTTGTCGTAGACGACGCGGCTGAAGAGGTCGAGTATCCTGTCGGGGTCCTTCATGACCTCGGCGGCGAGCTCCATGTCGTAGTTGTAGAGGTCGTTGAAGTCGACGACGAGGGACCTGATGCCCTTTGTGGGCATCTCCTGGATGGCCTGCTCGTACTTGAGGGCGCCCTCGAGCGTCCTGAAGTCCTCGACGAAGCGCGTGAAGACCTCCTCGTGGCTGACCTGCTTGGCCATTACCTGGTGCTCAGCCTCCTCATCTCCCTCCGCCACTCGCCGATGACGTGCTCGAGCTCCTGGTATAGCGCCTGCTCCTCCGGCTGGAGGACGCCGGGCTGGGGCGAGGTCTCCGTCGTGGCGATCCTCGTCACCTTCCCCACTCGGCTCTCCAGGATCTCCCTGAATCGGGCGTGCAGCCTGTTAAGCTGCTCCTGCTTGGCGGGGTCCCCCTCGGCGCCCTTCGCGGCGAGCGCCAGGCTGACGTAGGCGTGGGGGTAGAAGTCCTTCGGCAGCGGGCTCGGCGATCCCCCGGGGTTGAACCTCTCCTTGAAGTGGGTCTGCGTCCACTCCTCCGTCGTCAGGCCTTCCTCGCCCATCTTGGCGAGGCCCGCCTCGACGAGGATGGCCGCGGCCCAGAACGGGGTCGAGAACTCCTTTCGCTCATCAAGTTCTTCTACCACGAACCCGGGGGTCTCTATCCTCTGAATCTTCCTGAGCGCCACCAGCTTGACGGGCGTGTTCTCGTATTCGAGGAGGCTTATGTTCGACAAGGCCGGCGGCACCTGCAGAGATAATGCCCGACCGCTGTGGGTATAACC
>JAUYEB010000125.1 GCA_030691555.1 Candidatus Bathyarchaeota archaeon | reverse complement strand
TCTGCCCATGCTAATCAACACGATATCACCACATAGAATATTTCACGGTATCCCGACGAACCACGCGTGATCATGGAATAGCTTATCTCGAAGCTCTCGCACCCTGTTTTTGGTGCCTGATGTGCCCCTCTACATGATGCTCGACAAGGCCGACCGGCTGCTCAAGTCCGGTAGGATCGAGAGGCTCGACGGGGGCTACTTCAACGTAATCGGGGACCACGGCACCTACACGCTCGTCGTCAGGAACGGGAGGGTCTACTGCAGCTGCCCCGGGTTCCAGGAGAAGGGGGTCTGCAGCCACAGCCTCGCCGTGATGAAGCTCAACCAGGGCCCACGCGGCAGATACTGAGGCGCCTCTGCCATCTTCCCCGTGTTCCCGAACTCCTGACTGTGATAAAGCACGAGAGCCAACGCCAAACCAGACACCCGATCGCTCTACGCGCCCACGGCTTTAATTATTATCAGGGAACCAGACAGCGGAGCCCTCCTGACGTCCACCGAAACGCATATTTTTCCAACTATTTGCGCGTATGAAATGAAAACCCCTATAAGCGATTTGATCCGAACTGGCTGCATGGCAGGGGCGCAGCAGACGGCAAACGGCTCCGCGGCGGACTTCAAGACCCGGGGTTTCTGTGCCACTCTGATGAGGAAGGGGACACAGAGTGTACGCTCGGAGGACCTCAGCGAGTTCAACCCGCTCATCGACAGGTCGGAGCTCGCCTGGGTCGACTACGTCGCCGAGGACGTGAAGACCGACGCCATCTCCGCGGCGACCTGCCTAGGCTTCTCCGAGGCGCTCGTCGCCAGCCTCCTCCAGAACGCGCGCACCGGCTACGAGGACTACGAGACCGAGATGGGGCTACTCCTCCCGGCCATACACGTGAAGGGCTTCGAGGCGACCATAAACCCCCTCCTCATACTCATCAAGAAGGACCTCATCCTCACCATACACACGCGGGAGATCAAGCGCTTCGTAAACATCCGCCGCTACGCGGAGACGTTCTTCAAGAAGCTGCCGAAGGACATGCCCCAGCACGACCGCCTCACGAGCGTCCTGATCAGGATAATCGACGAGAACAACTCGAAGAACTTCGAGTACCTGCAGGAGATCGAGGAGAACGGCGACGAGCTGAGTAAGGACCTCGCCAACTCGAAGATGTCGCGCATCCCCCTCGGTGAGAGGATATATCAGATGAAGCACGCCCTCATAGTCTACCTGGGGGGGCTCTGGGCGACCTCCGAGGCGCTCTCGTCGCTGCGGTTCGGCGACGCGGAGCTGATGTCGGACGACCAGCGCCTGCTCGATAAGATTAACGGGCTGCTGAACGAGGTGCACTCGCAGATCGGGTTGGCGGAGCACCTGTCCGAGGTACTCGCCTCGGGGCTTGAGGTGCTGCAGTCGATATACAATAACCAGCTGCAGATCATCAACAACCGTCTCTCGTTCCTCATGGGGATACTCACGATAATTGGCACCGCGCTGCTTGTGCCCAACACGATAGCGACTGTGATGTCCCAGACGAGCATCTTCGCGTTGACCCCCGCCGACATGTGGTGGTACCTGGCGCTTCTGGCCGGTTCGACGGTGTTGGCGACGACGTTCGCGTGGTGGGCGGTGAAGAGGATGGGGTTCCTGCCGAGGCACCCGGACGAGGACTGAGCGCCCGGCGGCCACGATTTGGATTGCGGGCACCCCCCTCGTAGAATCCGATAGAAGGGGAAAAAAAAGTTGGGGTGGTGGCTAGGCTTTGAGGCGTCTCTGGACCATCATCATGACTATGGCGCCTATGGCGGATTGGATGGAGTAATATCCCTTTTCACCTATGGTTACTGGTGTTGGCGCGCGCACAGCGACTCGTCAGGGAATCGATCGAGCCTCTGTTTGAGTTTCGACCTAGAACAAAAACGGGCAGAGGAACAGGGCCAGAGGGATCGCTTCAGGGCCCTTCTCGAAGGGTAAATCAAGCGGTATCTTTTTTATTTATTTGAGTCGGACTCGAAATGTGAGACGTGGCACCACATTGGAGACAGACTAAATCCGTCGCAGTCATATGTCCTCTGCAGAAGTGACAATGAGGATCAATAACATTTGGGGTCATTAATGTTGTTGATCTTTTTACGAAGGGAGAAGCAAGGGCATTTAATATTAGCCAAAAGGTAGCAATCTGACCTTCCTGGTTACTGATATATGGAGACTGTAGTTGCCAAACCAGTACAATAACTCCGACGATGAATAATTGTACAGTTCCGAAACGCCTTGCGTTGCGGATGAATGCTTCAGAGAACAAGTTTGGTAGTTGCAATGCACACAAGGTTAACCCAGCCTACTCCTGCAGTAAGGGCAAAACACTGTTCCTGAAGGAATTTCATTATTACAATGTGGGCATCTTTTTTTTACTAAAAATCGACTCTAATATAGCTATACCTACTAAACCAAAGAATATGCCAGCAAGAGCACCAATCATCTGTCATGTTTTGACTTGCTCAAAAAATAGGTATATCCTATTGGTATAGCTCTTTCGTTCTGCGCATGCGCAAGCGCCTTAAGTTGGATGAAATGGAAGGTCAGGCCTCGGCCTCGAGGCGAGGGGCATCACCCAGGAGAAGGCGGAGTGAGGTTCTGTGATTTTGAGGAGTGCCCGCATTACTGGGCCGCGACTAAGTATCCTCGTAAATGTTATTATGATCCACAGTGTTGGCGTGGGAGGCTGGACCTCGTCTTGATGTCTGTTCGACTCCGGCTGAGCGCCTTCTTAGAACGTTTATTTAACTAATCTCTCTAGGACGTCGATGAGTTGACCTGGTATAAAGAAAAAGGGGTAGGATCGTCTAGGCCTTTGGCTTCGGCTTACTCTTCATCAGCAGGTACGCCGCGATCACGACAGCTACTATCACGACAACGCCGATCACGTACCATATTGTATTGTCGGGTGGTGGGGATGGTGGCGCTGTTACGGTGAAGCTGCCTGTTTGGTCGCCCACCTGGACCGTGTGTGCGCCCTCGACCTGAGAGGAGACCTTGAACGTCACCGTCGCGGTCGCTCCCGCAGCCAGGGTACCCGTCTTGGTCTCCGTTGAGGCGCCGTCGAGTTTCAGTTCTGCTGAGTAGGTGCCAGATTGTTCACCGGTGTTCTTCACCGTGACTGAGACGGTTACCTCGCCCTTGGGTTTCACGTCGGTGGGGCTTAATGTCAGGCCTGAGAAGGTGAATGCCGCCGGCGTCAGAGGCTTCACGACCGTGAAGCTTCCAGTCAGGTCCCCGATCTTAACCGTGTAGGAACCCGCGGTCGTCGTTGTAACGGTGAAGAGGACGGTGGTGTTCGCGCCTCCGGCTAGTGTGACTGTCTTGGACTGCTCCTTGACGCCATTGACCAGCAGGTCAACCGTTGTGCTACTCTCCAGGTCGCCGACATTGGTGACCAGGACGCTTATGGTGACCTCGTCCCCGAGCTCGACCTCCGTCGGCTCTATGGTCAGGTCGGAGAGGACGAACTCTGCGGGCCTCGGCGTCGCTGGCAGCCTAGCCACCGTCGCAGGCGCCAGCGCCGGGTAGAGAGCCGCCCTCTGGGCAGGCGTCATAGCCCAGTAGATCTTCTGAAGCGTCGGAGTAGTTAGGTACCCGAACACCTCACCCAGGCTCGCCACGTCGCCCGTCTTAATCCACTCGTCGACCACATTCATGGTGACCGAGAGATCCATCTTCTCAAACACGGCGGCAACCGTGCTCGGCGTCGCTGGCAGCCCAGCGATCTCCCTGAACAGATCCACGAGGGAGGCCACAGAGACTTTCTCCAAGGCCCGAGTCGCGTGCTCCATGATGCTGGCCGCGACCTCGGGGTCGTCGACGTACTTGAGCCTCTCCTTGACCATCGCCTCAACCCTTAGAGCCGCGGCGTTGAGATCCTGGGAAGCCATAGACTCGATTACAGCAGCCCCATCGTCGACGGGGCTCGCTAGCAGAACGTCGGTCACCGTCTGCTCAGACGCGTTGTTGAGAATATTAGCGATGCCGTCAACGTTCCCGATCTCGACCGCAGCCGCCACGACATCGACGACCCTTTCAACAGCCATATCATCGACCACGTGGGCTGCAGCCAAAACGTCCATGTCGTCAAGAATCGCGTACGCGTCCCCGGCCGGAACCTGATCCAGAATGGCGGCAGCCACATTTGCATCGGCGTTTTCAAGAATGTTAGCCGCAGCAGCAGGGTCCAACGCCTCGATAATTGGCACAGCGTCCTCTGTCGGCATCTCATCAAGGATGAGCCCAGCGATCTCAGGGTTGACTTCAGCTAGAATCGCCCCTGCCTCCTCGGGCGTAATCTGCTCAAGCAGGCCGGCCGCATCGCCGGGTGGAAGACCCTCCAAGACGTCGGCTGCATCCGCTGGGGGTAAAGCGACGATCTCCTCAGGGGTTAAGGGTTCCGAAGGCGGAGGCGGGGGGGGTGGTGGGGTTGGCGTGAGAACCGTTACAGTTTTCTGGTAGACTCCTACTATCCTTGAAGTCAAGACGTCATACACACCGACTAGGAGAACATAATCTCCTGGGGTAAGGGAATTTGTTGATATGGACATTGATCCCGTTAACAGTTTAATATCGTAAGCGAGTTGGCTGGATCCAAAGATCGACCTGATTTTATTGAAGAGAGAAATCATGTCTTCAATGGACATATCCTCAGTGTCGATGACATAGGCACCGTCAACCAACTCTTGGCCATTGAGATAGATTGCCGTGCTCAGGACAGTGCCCTCGCTTACTATTTTGATCTCACCCGTGTACGCCGATTTTTTGATCATGACGGCTCCGTGGACGTATGTACCTATCAAATTTGTATTTACGTTTAAGGAGGCACCCTTTTCAACGGACGAGGGGGCGGAGACGGGCAAGATCTGGTCCACCACCTCGACGACCGTCGCGGAGTATATGTAGAGCTCGTAGGGAGAAATAATTTCCTTCACCACCACGAGAAGGTAAGAGCCCGCGTTCTGCTTCAGTATGCTTACCGATGCGTCACCCGATCCGACTAAAGTAACCGTTTCGCTCCATGTCGGGTGGTCCAACTTGTCTCGGATGGGGGCCAGGTTCCCCCGGAAGACCTCCACGACCATCTCCCTGGCCTCCGATACGGAGGACAGCTTGAGGAGCTTGAAGTCGACCGTCTCCCCTTCGAGGGCGGTCGCGCCCCAGAACTTTGCGGAGATGGATTGCTCCGTGCTGTATACTTGGTGGGTCGATATTGGGTAGGTTGCCTCTCCCTCCCCAAAGATCGAGGCTATGGTTATCGTCACCCCGTCTCGGGTGTAGGATGCGCTGTCCGGCCCCTCATAGATCAGGGCCAACGGGGGCAGCTCAACGGTCGATCCTCCGCCGAGTTTGATCCAGTTACCTTCTTCCAGATTACCAGTATGGGTGGCGATGAACACCTTTTCTCCGGTGCTCAATGTCACGGTTACTGGGTAAAGGCTAGATGGAGCCCCTTGGGCTACTCCTGAACCCGGGAAGTTCATCATGGAAAACGCCAAGATGATAGAGACCACGACCGCCGCACGCGAACGATTTCTCAACTCATACCCCTCCTCGTATTTCCTTTACAAACATCGACTCTATCTACCGTTAAATGGAGCGCATAACCATTAAAAGGTTATCTTTGAAACTAAACGGTGCGCGCGTGCTCGATTTTCCTAAGTATTATTGGCCATCCATCATGGAGAAAAAGGTACACCGCAAGGACTACGATTGCCACAGCGTTTATCGCTTCATCCTGCTGGAGCCACTGCCAGAGCCACTCAAACAATACTCTTCACCTCTTCTGGACACGCCATTAGCATAAAGTACGTAATTATGCACCCTCAGACATCGTTTCTGTCATTACCTATGTTGACCTTGATCTTCAGAATCCATATACAAGTGCAGCAAGGAGGACCCAAATAATGCTAGAAACGAGGAGACAGAAAACCGGAGTGTGGAGATGTCTATGCTTAGTCTCAAGAAGGTCACGGTAGCCGGGAAACCCGCGGCTCCAATCATAATTCCAGAGAGCAGGTACGTCGACGAGTAGATTAGCCAAGCCGCCGCGCGCGACGGGGGTCGGGGTTTGAAAAAAGGTATGCCTGGTATCAGGAAATTTGTGGGAAGAGGGGTCTCAGGATAGTATGCGTATGCATCTCGGAGTCGCCTTCAGAGATGGATGAGTCCTCTTCCCGTCTAATTCTGTAGAAGCATTTGGGAGAAAGGGTCGTAATTACATACCTTAAAAACCCTGATTTTCTATTAAGCGACCGCTAACCCAATTATAGTTCAAGATTCGTCCTTTTTTTCGGTGCCCTCTTTTCCTGTCTCGTCTTCCTGTTCGAGATCGAGGGGGCTCTCGAGGGGGATCGGGGGCGGCGTGGTGGCCATCGTGTAGCCGATCCAGAGGATTATGAGGAGCATGAAGTAGGCTACTCCGAGGATCGGGAGCCTGTAGGCCCACTCCGTGTAGGGGGTGAGCCAGGCGAAGGAGGCGCCGAGCCAGGGCGCGAAGGACCATACGAAGTAGCCGGCCATTATCAGGATCGTCGCGGCCATGATAGTGTAGCCGAGGGTCTTGTCATTCAATTTGGGGTCTCCCATTTCATTTGTGTGGGATCCTTATTAGCTTTATTTGGTTATTGGGAATATTTGTGTCGTCTTCTGCGGGAGCAATTATTGTGTGGAGTTGACTTGTTGCTTTAGGTTTCTCGTTACAAGGTGAAAGGGTCGTAATTACGTACCATAATCGATCTGTCTTTGCTTCCGCCCAGAAAACGCGCCGGTTTGAGCGTTCGTTTATGGAACGTTTTTGCTGGCATCCTCTTTCTTAGGAGGGGTTTGATGTTCCCTCAGCTTGCGTTTCGCCGCGACGAGTGTCCTCGGGTCGAGGTACAGGCCTGCGTTGATCATCTGGTCGAGTTTCTCCTCGGCTGTTGGCGCGTCTAGTCTATCCGTCGCTGTTAACCGGAACAGAATGTAGAGTGTTCCGGGGCGTGTCGGGATGTTGTATAGTTCAGCCACCGCTCTGGCTTCCTTGTCGTCGATTATTGCGGTTGCCTTCAACTCCTCCGCGGAGGCGAGGGTTTCGGCTTCGCCCAGGTGGATCTCCGGGTGCCTTGAGAGGGCTTTCATCTTCGCCTCGTTTCCCGGTGAGTGTATTTTGAGGAGCCCTTTCTCGATGCTGTCTCTTATTATCACCGCGTCGGGGTAGTCCGTGTTTTCGGTCGTCTCCTTTATTACGGTCTCCGTGGCGAAGGCTTCGCATGACTCGAGGGCGGCTTCCAGGAGGCTCGTTTTAGCCAGGTAGATGAGAGGTGTCGCGTCGAATACGTATTTGGGCCGGTTACTCGTCAAGGGCCTCTCTCCAGGCCTCGTCGACGTCTTCGGGGGTGATGTGGGCAGGGATCTTCTCCCGGGTAGCCAGATCCATCATCTCCCTGATGTTTAGGTCGGCCTGCTGGGCGGCTTTCCAGAGTGTGCACTTTCCCGCTCTGTAGAGTTCTAGGGCTCGCTTCTTCTTCTCCTCGACTATTCCTTTCTTGAGGAGTTGTCGGGTTGCCGTTGATCTGTCTATTTTTTCGATGGAGGCGGTCTTCTCGATGTCGCGGTAGGTCTCCTCGTCGACTCTCACGGTGAGGTTTCTCATCTTATCCGAGCACATGTCTCTGTATGCGTTTATAGGGTTACGCATACATAAAGGGTTCCTTCTACCGGATGCTCGGTTGGCTTTTTCGCTTGCGTGGAACTCGACTGAGGAACGGGGGTTTATGCGAGCTTGACCTGCTTCCCGGTACGGCTCGACTCAAGGGCGGAGAGGCTGATCGGGAGGAACACTCTGAGGGGCCTGAGCAAGGTCAGGGGTTATGTGGGGGTGGCGTTGACCCTGATGCTTCTGGTGGCGGCTGCTTCCTATAGGCAGGGGAAGCCGGAGGTTGCTAGGAGCATAGAGTACTACGCAAGTCACTGAACTGCTGGATCTGTGGCGTGAAGCCTAGGCCAGTGCTGCAGCTGTAGTGGAGACCATCAACGAACACCCCGGTAAGGGTGTCTGGCGAAGGGATGATCTCTCCGGCGGAGAACGTGAAGCTGAGAGTTGATTGAAAAATCGGAATCGACAGAACCGTCAATACATGCTTATCTAGACAATCCCCCAATTTACGTTACACGCTGGCGCGCGCCGCGAGGCTTCTCCGGGTCATAGCGCCTCTGTTTAAGGTACGTCATTACGTACCTTATTCATGCGCGC
>JAUYEB010000098.1 GCA_030691555.1 Candidatus Bathyarchaeota archaeon | reverse complement strand
AGGAAGGCGCAGCAGGGAGTGAACCAAAATATGATGAACAAGGAAATTGAGAAGACCATAAGGGAGCTAAAGACGGCGAAGAAGAGGACGGGTCAGCCCATCTGGGGCGCCCTCGCCGAGGAGCTCGACAAGCCGAAGAGGGTCAGGGTAGACGTCAACCTGAGCAGGATAAACAGGCTCACCAAGGAGGGTGAGGTCGCCGCCGTACCCGGCAAGGTCCTCGCAACCGGCAAACTCGAGCACCCCGTCACCGTCGCGGCCTACTCCTTCAGCGACGCAGCTAAGGAGAAGATAGCGGCTGCGGGTGGTGAGGCGAAGACCCTCAGCCAGCTGGCCGCCGAGGGCGTCGAGCCGTCCAAGGTCAAGCTCATCAAGTGACCACCCACCTTTTAACGGCCCACGCGGGCTGAAACGTTTAAATTTGGATGCCAACATGAGTGTTGGCGGTTGGGTTCGTAGCTCAGCAAGGTAGAGCGGCGGCCTCTTAAGCCGTTGGCCGAGGGTCCGAATCCCTCCGAACCCGCCATACTCATCCACTTGAATGCTTATGGCGTGCTACCGCTCATAAGAGAAATTTTTTTCGTGGTGGAATATTTGGGGGCTCGGCGATAAGAGTCGGTATTATGGTAAAAGAGCCGGCTTTAGAAAAACGCCGGCGTGGATAATAGGGTAGATACTGTGCGGCTATTTCCAGCGCCAGATCTTCCTACCGTAGAAGACCTCGGGCAGTATCAGCAGGCCCGTCATCGAGGCTGCGAATACTATGACCCAGTCCATCGGGTTGGTCAGCCAGACCATGCCGAAGACGCCGAAGTAGAGCAGGAAGACGGTCAGCGCCATCGAGACCACCACCGCGCCGAGCAGGAACTTGTTCGACGTGAACCCGGTCACGAAGGCGTTGTGCTTCTCCGACCTGCAGTTCCAGACGACGAAGAGCTCCTGTAGTGAGGCGCGCATGAACGCCATCGTCCTCGCGTAGGCGAGCTTATCGGGCGTGAGCGGCCCAGGCGCTATGTAGTATTGATAGTAGAACAGCCCACCAGTAAGCGAAAGCTGCAGTATGAAGGTCACGATTATCGAAGCCATCCTGCCATGGAGGATTCCCTCGTTGGGGTCGCGTGGCGGGCGCTGCATGACGTCCTTACCCGGGGGATCCATGGTGAGCGCAAGCGCCGGTCCGCCGTCCGTGACTAGGTTCAGCCATAGAATCATGGCGGCCGTGAGAGGTAGCTCCAGACCTGCGAGCGCGAAGACGCCTATGATAGCGAGCTCGTCGAAGTTGCACCGCATGAGGAAGAACGTGAACTTCCTGATGTTGTCGTAGATGGTTCTGCCGCCCTCGATCGCGCTCACGATTGTGGCGAAGTTGTCGTCGGCGAGCACCATGTGGGAGGCTTCCCTTGTCACGTCGGTGCCGGTGATGCCCATGGCGATGCCGATGTCGGACTGCTTGAGCGCGGGAGCGTCGTTTACGCCGTCGCCGCTCATGGCGACGATGTTGCCCTTCGCCTTCAGAGCCCTGACTATCTTGATCTTGTGCTCAGGCGAGACTCTGGCGTAGACGTTGACGTCCGAGACAATCTTCTGGTAGGTCTCGTCGTCCATAGCGTCGAGCTCGGCTCCCGTCAGGACTTTGCCCTCCTTGAGGATCCCAAGCTCCTTCGCCACAGCCTCGGCGGTCAACTTGTGGTCGCCGGTGATCATCACCGTCTTGATGCCCGCCTCGTCGCACTTCCTGACGGCGTCCTTGACCTCCGCCCTCGGCGGGTCGATCATGCCGATGAGGCCGACGAATGTGAGCGTCGCCTCGATCTCGTCCTCGCTTAGCTCGTCGACCTTCGAGTCTGGGAGGTTGCGGTATGCGACGCCGAGGACGCGCAGCGCCTTGTGAGCCATCCTCTCGTTTGCCTGCAGGATCTCCTTCCTCTTCTCCTCGGTGAGCTTTACTGATTTACCGTTCACCATCACCGCAGAGCAGCGTTCGAGTACCAGCTCTGTTGCGCCTTTAACGTTGCACACGAGGGTGTCTCCCTCGTGCTTGTGGATGGTGGACATCCTCTTCCTCTCGGAGGAGAACGTGATCTCGTGAACGCGTGGCGCCTCCTTATCCAGTTCAGGCTTGTTCAGCCCGAGCTTCGCCGCCGCGACGATTAGTGCGCCCTCTGTGGTATCGCCGATGACCTTTGTCCCATCGAGGATCGCGTTGGAGCAGAGAGTCGAAGCCCTCAGGATGAGGTCCAGACCGGGCTTCTCCCCCTTCTTCAGGCTCCTGCCGTTTAGGAGGAACTCGCCCTTCTGCTCGTAGCCTACGCCGGTGACCTCGATCGTGTCGTGGTCGACGTAGATCTCGCGCACGGTCATCTCGCCCTTGGTCAGGGTGCCCGTCTTGTCGGAGCAGACGACGGTGACAGCGCCGAGAGTCTCGGCGGACGAGAGCTTCCTAAGTACCGCGTTCCTCTTCGCCAACTCCCTCGCACCAAGTGCGAGCGAGATCGTGACGACAGCCGGCAGGCCTTCGGGGACAGCTGAGACTGCTAGGGAGACGGAGACCATTAGGGAGTCGAGTATCGACTCGATTCCGAGGCCGCTCCTGAAGATCTCGACTACGAAGATGAGTATGACGATACCGATAATTATCTTACCCAGCTTCTTTGCGAAACTCTCCAGCTTCTGCTGCAGCGGCGTTTGTTCTTCCTCTACGCTCTGTACTAACTCAGCAATCTTCCCAAACTCGGTGCTCATCCCTGTCCCGGTTACGACGGCCCTAGCGCGTCCGTAAGTGGCATGAGTCCCCATGAATACCATGTTCTTCCTGTCAGCGACGAGAGTATTCTCCGGAAGGACCCCGCGTTTCTTACTAACAGGTGAAGACTCGCCCGTTAGGGCAGCCTCCTCTGTCATCAGATTTGTTGAGTCTATTAATACCGCATCAGCTGGAACGTGATCCCCAGCTTCCAGAACCAGAATATCTCCGGGTACCACTTCTCTTGCGGGTACCACCGTCGGCTTTCGGTCGCGGAGGACATGTGCACGCGGTGCCTGAAGTTTCTTCATCGCATCAATGGCCTTTTCTGAGCGATATTCTTGAATGAAACCGACCGCAGCATTGAGAATGACTATGGCTCCGATTGTAATGGCGTCTACATACTCGCTCCAGGAGTCGCCTCCAGCGCTCTTGTACCAGCCAATGGCAACAGAAACGACAATAGCGACGATGAGCATTATTACGAAAATATCCTTGAATTGGTTGAGCAGGATCTGTAACGGTGTTATTCGTTTCTTCTCTACTAACTCATTATATCCAAATTTCTTAATCCTGTTCTCGGCCTCTCCAGAAGATAAGCCGTTTTCATCGGTTTGTAGATCAGTTAGTGTTTTTTGAATGTTTTTTGTATGCCACTGTTTCTTCTCCAAGCTCTACACCGCGTGTCCCCTTCTAGGAAATTCAGTTTCCCTAAAAAGATTTGGGCTGAGGTTTTCTCATATAAAGGTGTTATAGGTTAAGACGGGGATAATATTCCGATTATGTTGGATAAACATGGAAAAATCGACCTGACCTTGGTTAGGGAAAAGCTCAACTCCAGCTTACTGAGCGATGTCCTCGACGGGATGGGGATCAGGAACCAGTGCATGGCTCAGGGCATCCGCCCAGCCTACCCGGGGGCCGTCGTCGTGGGGCGCGCCCACACGATGCTCATGGTCGACATCCACGAGCCGGAGCAGGACACATTCAAGCTCCAACTCGAGGGCATCGACGCCCTGAAGGGAGACGACCTCATGGTGGTCGCCTCGAACGGCTCGACCTCGGCCGCCCTCTGGGGGGAGCTACTCTCCACCGCGGCGAGGTGCCGTGGCGCATCGGGGGCGGTCATAGACGGCCTAGCCAGGGACATCAGGCAGATCGAGGATATGAAGTTCCCCGTATTCGCGGCGGGGTTCCGCCCCATAAGCAGCAAGGGCAGAGTCGTCGCCGTGGGCTACGGGTGCAGGATAAGGTGCGGGGGCGTCCACGTCGAGGAGGGGGATCTGATCGTCGGCGACATCGACGGCGTCGTGGTCGTCCCGGACACAGCCGTGGAGGAGGCGGTGGAGCGCGCCCTGGAGAGGGCGAGCAGCGAGAGGGTGACCCGAAAGGAACTATTAGCGGGCGCCAAGCTCAGCGAGGTCTACGCGAAATACGGCACCATCTAGCCTACGCCGATTAGCAGGAGGACTCGATAGACTACCCCGCCCAAGACAACTGCGAGCGAGACCTCGGTGAGGCTGATCAACGCGGCGGTCCTCCTCCCGAACTCCTTCGCCAGCACCGCTATCGTGGCTATGCAGGGGATGTAGATCATCACGACGAAGGCGAAGACGAACATCTGCGCAGGCGTCAGGATCAGGGCGAAGTTCGTTGTCCCCATAATCGAGGCGAGGAGTATCAGGGTCAGCTCCTTCCTCAGCACACCGAAGATGAGGACTACGCCCGTGGCCGCGGGGAGGCCGAGCCACCAGACCGTCACCGGACTCAGGGCGACCTGGACGAGCCCGAGAAGCCCGACCGCGTTGGCGGCGTAGATGACCAGGGTCCCCGCCACCATGATAGGGAAGGCCTCGAAGACGACGTCCCTTAGCCGGAACCAGGTGCGCTGCGTCGTCACCTTGACGGTGGGGCGCTTGTAGCCCGGCATCTCCATTATGAGGCCGACCGGCTCCCCCGGCAGGGCCTTGAAGGCGATCCTACCGAGGACGAAGATCAGCACGAAGTCGATGGCGTAGAGCGCCACCGCCCAGCCGAAGCCGAGGTACGTCGCCACGAGCCCCATTATGACGATGCTCCGCGCCGCGCAGGGAACGAGGCTCGAGACGAAGGCGCAGATCAGCCTCTCCCTCTCCGTCTCCATAATAGAGCACCCGAGTCACGCCGGCACGATGCAGCCGAATCCGAGCAACATCGGGATGAACACCTTGCCGTGCAGCCCGATCCTGTGCATGAGCGAGTCCATGAGGAAGGCGACGCGCGCCAGGTAGCCGGAGTCTTCGAGGAGGCTGAGGACGAGGAAGAAGGGCACTATATAGGGGAGGGCGATCGACGTCCCCGCGATCACCCCCTCGATGAGCCCGTTCCAGACGAAGTCCTGAAAGACCCCCCCGCCTAGGGTGGAGAAGAATGCGGCCCTGAGCACATCGAAAGCGGCCCCAAGCGCCCTCGACGCGAAGTCGCCGAAGGTGAAGATGGTGTAGAACATGCCGACGATGACGGCTATCATCACAGCGTACCCGAGGACTGGGTGGCTCGTCGCCTCCTCGACCCTCCTCCAGAGGCTCCCCCTGAACTCCACATGCTCCGTTGCCTCGGCGGCGATTCGGCTCGCCTGTGCGTAGCGCTCTGAGGCTATGACGCTGGCGGCGTCGTGGCCGTGTATCTCCTCGATCCTCGCGCGCGCCTCCGCCACTCTCTCCCTGAGGCTGGGGGCCTGTGAGTAGGCGAGGGCCTCGATCTCATCATCCCCCTCGAGGAGCTTGATCGCAACCCATCTGAACGGGTAGGGGGTATCCAACCCCTCGGCCCCCTCCACTATCCCCTGAATTATCCTCTCGATCTCAGTGCCGAAGGGGAGGGGGCGGGATGCCTCTCGATTCGCCTCGTGCATCTTCACCGCCTCCGCCATCAGCTCCTGGAGGCCCTCGTTCTTAGTGGCGGTCGTGGGGACGACCGGGACGCCGAGAAGATCGGAGAGGCGTGCGGCGTCGACCCTGATGCCCCGCTTCTCCGCGGTGTCCACCTGGTTCAACGCCACGATCAGGTGGGGCCCCAGTTCGAGGAGCTGGGTCGTGAAGAAGAGGTTCCTCTCTAGGGCGGAGGCGTCTACGACGTTGATCAGGGCGTCGGGGTGCTCGACGGCGATGTACTCCCTGCTCACCCTCTCCTCGAGGCTGAAGGTGCTCAGGCTGTATATGCCGGGGAGGTCGACGACGTCGACGGTGTAGCCGCCGTAGACTAGGGTCCCCTCGGCGCGCTTCACCGTCTTCCCCGGCCAGTTGCCGACGTGCTGGTGGAGGCCGGTGAGCTGGTTGAATATGACGCTCTTGCCGACGTTGGCGTTGCCGGCGAGGGCGAGGGTGAGCTGCGCCTCCCCTGTTCGCCGAGTCTTCACGGAGTCCGTGTGGCAGCTCAAGAGGCGTCACTTCTGCCTCACTACGAGGCGGCGCGCGTCGTGGTGTTGGGGGTGACCCGATTCGCTATTTTCGATCTCCACGTAGACCTTATCAGCCAGCTCCCTGCCGAGGGCGAGGCTCGTGTCCCTAACGGAGACCTCCACGGGGCCCTGGAAGGGCGCGGCGTTGACGACCCTGACCCTAGCGCCCGGCGTCAGCCCCATGTCCATGATCCTCCGCGACGCGCTGCCCGTATCTCTGACGAAGGCAACGACCCCAGACTCGCCCGGCCTGAGGTGGCTGAGCTGCGTCAGTAGCCTGTGGACATCGCCGGTCCTCTCCCTCGCCTCCTTGCACCGCGAGCAGTCACCCTCCGCGATTGTGCAGGCGGGTATGGGCTTCCCGTCGTCGGGGCACGTCTTGGGGCTGTTGAGCGAGTCGCAGAGGGCGGCGGCGGCCTCGTCGCTTATCGCGTGCTCCATCCTGCAGGCCTCTTCGTGGACCTTCTCCTTCCCCATGCCGAGGCCGTCGTGTAGGAACCTCTCGAGGAGCCTGTGCTTCCGCACTATGACCTGGGCCCTCGCCATCCCCCTGCCAGTTAGCATGACACCCCTGTAGGGCTCATACGTGACGAGCCCCTCGTCGGAGAGCTTCTTGATCATCTGGGTCACGCTGGGCGGGGAGACGCGCAGCCTCTCGGCGAGGTCCTGGTTCTTCGCGAGTTCACCCCGCTCGTTGTACGAGTAGATGGCTTCGAGGTACTCTTCGACGCTCTCGCTCATGGCCGTTCGGAGAAGTTAGGGGCGCCTAAAATATAAATGTTAGGTTAGCCTAAAAAACTAGGCGAGGCTGAAGAGGAACCGCGGCGTCCTCGCCGTGCAACCCTCCCTGCGGTAGTCTATGCTCTTGCTGATCTTCCCCGCCTCGATCAGCTCGTCGAGGACCTCGATGAACGGGTTGACTATGCTCACGCCCTTGTCCCTGCGGAGCGCCCTCCACTCCTCCTGCTCGACCCCGTAGGCCCTCGCCCAGTGGGTCTTGTCTAGGGCGTACCAGAGGCGGTAGAAGTCGAGGTCCGCGACGCCTAGGACGCTCAGGACCCCCTCCTTGATGACCCTCTTGTTCAGCTTCATCTCGGGGACGACGTAGTTGGGGTCGAGGACCTCGGTCTCGACGTTCCCCGCCGTGAGCTTTATCAGCGCGTTCTTCGGCGGCTGGTAGATCCTCTTGAGGTCATCCTCTATGGGTGTGAGGCCGACCCTGCTGCTCGTCCACATGGCCTCGTCCTCGCCTACGCCGACGACGCAGGGCTGGTACCTGTTGGCGAGCCAGATGGTGTCGGGCTCCTTCTCGCTTATGAGGCAGAGGAGGACCTGGCCGGTGAGCCTGGGCATGACCGCGCGGAGGGCCTCGTCGAACCCGGCGCCCCTCTTCACCTCCTCGTCTATCATGTGGACGGCGACCTCGCTGTCGGTTATCCAGTCGACGGCGGGGTTATAGCCCTTGAATTTGTGGTTGGGCTTCAGGCGGGCCCAGTGCTCCTTGAAGTTGGCGATGTCCCCGTTGTGCATCATGGCGATGTCGCCGGCGTCGTTGGTGAAGGGGTGGCACATCGAGTCGATGTCGCAGCGTGGGTCATCGCGGGCTATGAGGCTGTACCTGCTGTGTCCGATGCCCACCTTTCCCTTCAGCCCCGTGATCTTCGTCGTCTTCTTCACGACGGCGACTGGGCCCGTCGCCTTCTGTACCTGTATCTTCCCCTTGGCGTCGATGACCCCCATCCCCGTGGCGTGGGCCGCGAAGTAGGGCTCCTGGAGCTCAAGGGCCTTTAGGATAAGCGGCGCTATGGGCCTGTCGCCGAGGTATCCGACGAGTTGACACATGGGGGGAGACTAGGGTGCAGCCCGTATTAAGAATTGGCGATAACCGGCGGATGGGGCTAGGCCAGCTTGACGTTTCCCCTCTCGATGGCGGCGGCCCCCGTCCGGCTCATCTCCTCGATCCCGATGGGCCCGATCTTCCTCAGGAACTCGTCGATCTCGTCAGTGGGACCGGTGACCTCTGCTATGAGGATGTCGGGTTCCACGTCGAG
>JAUYEB010000037.1 GCA_030691555.1 Candidatus Bathyarchaeota archaeon | reverse complement strand
TCCGCTACCTTCTCTACCAGGCCCTCCGGCGGGACAGGCAGCAGGCGGTACTCGTAATCCAGCCCGAGCGCCCGCAGGGCCGCGTTCTGCATCGCCGGGCTCAGCGAGTGGGCCACCGGGTGGCCGAGGAGGTAGAGGAGCTTCATGGTGTGACCCCCATGAGTCGGTATATCTCCCTCAGCGAGGCGAGCGTCGGCTGCCCCGGGGCCACGCCTCCCCCCTCCCCGGCGGAGGCGTACGTGAAGGCGCCCCCCATCAGGGGGGAGAGGACCCTCGAAGGCACGCCGAGGGCCCCCATGGCGAAGCTGACGTTGCCCGGCTCCCGCGCGAGGTACTCGAGGCAGGGCAGGTTATCCGACGGGCTACCCGCCGTCCCCACGACCTTGACGACGTCGGCGCCCGCAGCCTTCGCCTCGGCGTGGGCGGCGAGAATCTCATCGAGGGGGGGAGTGCGATCTAGGTGATGGCGCGAGATGATGACAGAAGCTCCCTTATCATGAATTTTTTCGACCAGTTCACCAAGGGAAACGGAGTCGACCTCGACGTCCACGTAGTCGAACCCGTCTCGGACGGCGGAGAGCAGCAGCCTCTGCCGCTCGCCCCCGCCCCATCGCCCGCCGTGAGAGGGGACCCTCGCGGTGCCTATGAGGGGGATGCTGGTCGATTCCCTGAGCTTCCGAAGGTCCAGGCGCTCAACGGCGTAGTCGAGCCTAAGCTCTATCAGGTCGGGTTTCGCCAGGCCGCGGATCGCCTCGATGGCGGCTACCGTGGTCGTGGCGGGGACGGAGACGCATATCCTGACCATGCTAAGCCAGCGCCCCCCGTATCTCCGCCTCCGAGACAACGCGCACCTCGGGCTCGGTTCCTATCCCGGTTGGTAGGACGAGGCGGATCGATCCGTGCTCCGCCTTCTTGTCCCTCCTCATCAGGGGGAGGACCTCGTCGACCCCGTAGGGCGACTCGGCAGGTAGTTCGAGGGCTTCGAGCAGGGTGATCTGCCTCTCAAGATCGGGTTGCTTTAACAGCCCGAGGTTCACGGCGATCCGTGAGGCGGCTATCATCCCGATAGCCACCGCCTCCCCGTGGCGTATCGTGTGGTCGGAGAGGGTCTCGACGGCGTGGCCGACTGTGTGACCGTAGTTCAGCGCCGCCCGGATACCCTTCTCGTCGCGCTCGTCAGCCTCGACGTAGCGCGCCTTCGCCGTGACGCACCGCGTGACCACCCAGCGCAGGGCATCGGCGTCCGCGGATAGTAGCTTCTCCGCCTCGACCTCGACGCCCCTGTAGAGGATGGCGTCGGAGATGACGCCGTACTTGGCGACCTCGGCGAGGCCGGAGCGCAGCTCACGCTTGGGGAGCGTCGCGAGTAGCCCGGTGTCGCAGGCGACTAGGCCGGGCTGGTGGAAGCTGCCCATGAGGTTCTTCCCCGCGGGGTGGTTGACCGCGGTCTTGCCGCCGACGCCGCTGTCGACCTGCCCGAGGAGGGTGGTCGGCACCTGCACGACGCGCACCCCGCGCATGTAGATGGATGCGGCGAAGCCGGCGGAGTCGCCAACGGAGCCGCCGCCGAGGGCTACGACGACGCCCCTGCGGTCCAGCCCGTGTTTTATGAGGTCGCCGAGCAGCTTGCCCGCCTCGCCCCAGGTCTTCGCCTCCTCCCCGTCGGGCACGACGACCAAACCCGGGCTCAGCGCCTCAAGCGCGGTAATCGCCCGCCCCCCGTACAGCTTTTCGACGGAGGGCGATGTGACCACCACGCACCCAGTCACATCTGAGAGGTGCTCGTCTATCGCCTCGCCGAGCCGCCCCAGCAGCCCGCCCCCGACGAGGACCGGATAGCTCCTCCCGCCGAGGTGGACCGTGGCGGCCCTCATAGCCTCTAGGCTCATGGCGCTACAGCCTTTTCCCCACGGCACCCGCGATGGGGGCTATCTCGCGCATGAGCTCCGCGAACTCGGGGGGGTGGAGGCTCTGGTCGCCGTCGCTGAGCGCCTTCTCGGGGTGGGGGTGGACCTCGATCATGAGGCCGTCCGCGCCCGCCGCGACGCACGCCTTGGCCATCGGGGCTACGAGGCTGCGTATGCCCGTGCCGTGGCTCGGGTCGACGACCACGGGGAGGTCACTCAGCTGCTTTATCACCGGGACGGCTGAGACGTCGAGGGTGTTCCTCGTTATCGTCTCGTATGTGCGTATGCCCCGCTCGCAGAGGATGACGTTCAGGTTGCCCTCGTTGAGGATGTACTCGGCGCAGCCGAGCCACTCCTCGATGGTGGCGGACATCCCCCTCTTGAGCATCACCGGCTTCTCGGCGCGCCCCACCCTCTTGAGGAGGCTGAAGTTCTGCATGTTGCGGGCCCCGATCTGGAGTATGTCCGTGTAGCTCTCCACGAGCTCCACGTCCTCGGGGCTCATCACCTCGGTGACTATGGGGAGCCCCGTCTCGCTGCGCGCCTCGGCGAGTATCTTGAGCCCCTCCTCGCCGAGCCCCTGGAAGCTGTAGGGGAGGGTGCGGGGCTTGAAGGCCCCGCCGCGGAGGATGTGCCCCCCCGCGGCCTTGACGGCGCGCGCCGTCTCGAGTATCTGCTCACGGCTCTCGACGCTGCAGGGCCCCGCCATGACGGCGAGCTGATCCCCGCCGATGGTAACGTCCCCGACCCTGATCCTGACGCCGCCGTGCCCGTTCTTGACGGCGAGCTTGATCTTCTGAGATACCACTAGTTTGGACAAGCCTGTGCCTCCGAGTCTCCCCTTCAGCACAGGCCGGGGGCGTAAAACCCGAAGAGACCGAACGCGTGGGCTGGGCTCGGGGTTTCATTTTCCCGGGCGTCCGCCCGGGTGTTGACTAGAATTAGGTTTGGAGCTGCGCTCCGGCTTAGGCTGGGACAAATTGGCGCATTTATCGCACCTCTACCTGTTACCAGCGGATTGAGCCGGGTCACGGTATTTAACCGATTCGGGCAGGTGGGGCTGGCGATTCCCGGGCGGGGGGACTGTTTAATACCCGTTGAAGGGAATGACCTACCATGAGCGAGGAGAGGTCCCCCCTCGACCGCCTCCTGGCGCGCCAGGACTTCAAGCCGTTCGCCGGCCGCCACGCCTTCCACGTCCTAGAGCTATCGAAGAAGAGGCTCAAGACGCCGCCGATCAGGGATGAGGACGTCCTCAAGGCGGTGAGCAGCCTCGGCGTCGTACTCGAGACGGAGGTGGCGATGATCGTCGCGCTCCAGCAGGCGCTGTGCACCCGCTGCGGGAACTGCTGCAGGAACAGGGGCACGATCCGGCTCAGGAAGGAGGAGCTGCAGGGCGTCGCCGACCACCTACACGTCGAGTACAAGAGGCTCAAGGACCAGCTCCGGGCGACGCCCATGGGGGACGGCACGTTCGTGGTGGCGCAGCCGTGCAGGCTCCTGAGGAACAACCTTTGTACCGTCTACCCGGCTCGCCCGGGGACGTGCCGGGGCTACCCAGCCAGCGACCTCCTCGCCAGCATGGGGCGAAACAAGCCGTTCGACGGCTGCCCCATAGCCGACCAGCTTCTCGCCGAGGTCGTCGTGAAGCGCGTGCTCGAGGAGCAGATGTGGAGGGAGCACCCCGAGGAGCTGAAGGCCCTCGCCGAGGGGAGGAGGGGGGAGCTGGCGGGGCTCGCGGAGCTGCCGCAGAGCGAGAGGATGAGGCGCCTCGTCGAGGGCTACTCACGGAGCATAGCCCGCGGGCGGACCCAGTAGGCCCGGACCCTGCCCCTCCTCCGGTAAAGCTCTTTAACCCTAGCGGCTCATCGGTCTATCAAACGGTGATTTTGCTTGAGGCGCATACTCCTCGACACTGACCCGGGCGTCGACGACGCCCTGGCCTTCCTGCTCGCCTTCGCGAGCCCCGAGATCAAGGTTGAGGCGGTCACGACCGTCGACGGGAACGTCGACGTTGAGAAGGGGACGCGGAACGCGAGGCAGCTCCTCGAGTTCCTCGGCGTGGACGACGTCCCGGTGGCGCGAGGCGCCTCGCACCCGATGCTACGCCCCATGGGGAACGCGGAGAGCTTCCACGGCAAGACGGGGCTGATGGACGCGGTGCTCCCGGAGCCGAAGATGAGGGTGGATGAGCGTGGCGCGGCGCGGCTCATCATCGAGGAGGCGGACAGGCTGGGTAAGGAGCTGACCATCGTCGCCGTCGGGCCGCTGACGAACGTCGCGGCGGCTATCCTCGCCGACCCGACCATCCCCGGGAAGGTGGGCGGCCTCGTAATCATGGGCGGCGCCTTCGGCCTCACCCCCTACGGCACGGGCGACGCGAACGCCGTCGCCGAGTTCAACGTCTGGCACGACCCCGACGCCGCCAAGC
>JAUYEB010000034.1 GCA_030691555.1 Candidatus Bathyarchaeota archaeon | reverse complement strand
CTGGGGACCTTGGCGTGCTTGGCGCGCGCCACGCTCAGCTTCCCCGCGGCGGCGAGGCTGGTGGCGTAGTCCATGAGGAAGTTCTCCCCGGTGGCGGTGGGGGTGCTTATGCTGGCGGGGTTGGTTCCGAATGTCCTCCCGGTGCCGTGGAACGGTGAGACGAGGGGGTTGCCCACGTTTGCGAACATCATCCCCACCATGTCCTGCTCAGTCGCCCACGAGGTGTAGTAGCCTAGGCGGCCGATGTGGTTGATGTTGTAGCCGCCGACGGCGGCGACCATGCTGGTCTTCGCCTTCTCGACGGCGACCTCGATCATCTTCTTCGCCGCTATCTGGCCGAAGCCCCAGCGCCCGTCGAGGTAGGCTGAGGAGGGCGTCTCCTTCACGATGCGGGGGTTCTCCTTGGGGTGGATGTGCCCGACTTTGATCCGTTCCCCGTAGACGGGGAAGTAGAATACGCCGTGGCTGTCGTGGCCGCAGAGGTTCGCCTCGACGAGGGTCTCGGCGACGAACTCCGCCTTGGCCTTCGGCGCCCCGAGGGCGACGAATATCTGGGTCCCGAGCTCCCTGAGCCCCTGGGCCTCGGTGATGATCATAGAAAAGGAAGCGGGCGTATGTGGTAAAAAAGGGTTGGCTACTTGACTAGCTTGCCGAGGCCGTCCACGAAGGCCTTGATGTCCTCGCGCTCGATGCCGTAGTGGGTGCAGAGGCGCGTGCCGCCGCCGTGACCCACACTCTTCCAACCCAGCTTCTTCGTCGCCTTGTCCCAGTCGGCGTCCATCCACCCGATGGGCGTGTAGTCGATGTAGACCATGTTCGTCTGGACCTGATTGCAGATCTTGATCCCCATCTTACCGAGCCCCTCGGCGAGGAGCCTGGCGTTGTCGTGGTCGTCCTTGAGCCTGTCCACCATCTTGGTCATGGCGATGATGCCGGGGGCCGCGATTATGCCCGCCTGCCTCATGCCTCCGCCGAGCATCTTCCGGTACTTCCTCGCCTTCTTCACGAGGTCGGCTGGGCCGACGACGACGCTGCCGACGGGGGCGCTCAGCCCCTTGCTCAGGCATATCTGGACCGTGTCCGCGTACTTGGTGAGCTCCTTGACGTCGACTCCGAGGGCGACGGAGGCGTTGAAGACCCTCGCGCCGTCAAGGTGGACACCGAGGCCGTGCTTCTTAGCCACGTCCCAGTCCGCCTTCATCTGCTTCGGCGTCAGGGCGATGCCGCCGGCGGAGTTGTGGGTGTTCTCGATGCAGAGCAGGGTCGTCGGGGGGAAGTGGATGTTGTCCGGCCTGATGGCCTTCTCGATGTCCTCGGGCTTCATCCAGCCGAGTTCGCCGGGGACGGTGCGCGCCATGAGCTGCCCCATGACCGCGAGCCCGCCCACCTCGTTGTAGAAGATGTGGCTCCTCTGCTCCAGTATGATCTCGTCGCCGCGCTGGGTGTGGGCGAGCACGCAGACCGCGTTACCCATGGTACCGCTGGTGACGAAGAGGCCCGCCTCCTTCCCGGTGATCTCGGCGGCGATCCTCTCGAGCTCGTTCACCGTGGGGTCGTCCCCCATGACGTCGTCCCCCACCTTGGCCTTGAAGGCCGCCTCCCTCATCTCGGGCGTCGGCCAGGTGACCGTGTCGCTCCTGAAGTCCAGGTTCTTTTCGACCATGAATTGTCGAATATCAAGGGGTGTGGACCATGCTTAAGGGATTTGGGGGCGATCCTGAATAAGCCTTATCAGAGACTAGCCCGCAGGAATCGTGATAGCGCCGCCGGAGAAACCCAGGAATTGAACAAAAAAATCATCGCCATCGTCTTCATAGCCCTATTCACGGTCAGTCTGGGCGTCGTACTCTTCTACCCCCCACCCACGCAAGGAAACGTAGGCTCCGTAAACGTCAGCAGGGGCGAGACCTATTGGCAGAACAAGATCGGGAACGTCACGGATAGCCGGTATCTCATCGACTACGGCATACACGTCATCTCCGACGCCCCCAAGATCACCGTAACCGACCAGACCGAGGCCCGCCTAACACAGATACCCCTCGAACAGGAGACCTCGAACGTACAGGTCACGTACAACGCTGATACCGGCGTAATCACCCTCGTCGTGACGAACCTGAAGGCGAACGACAAGGTCTCCGCGCAGGTCGCCTTCCTTATGGACCCGGTCGACGTCTTCGCACCCGGGGAGAAGCCCGTAACGACTGTGACCCCCAGCGACGTCTACTGGGGGGATAACACCAGCGTCGACGTGAACATCTCGCCCTTCAGCGTGGTCAGGCCCGGTAACGTCAGCCAGATAGGCGTATACGCCTGGCTCACAGACGCCGTCGAGACGATCACGAACGCGACGACGACGCCGCCGACGACCGCCGACCCGCCAATGTACCAGGCGATCTGGCAGTACAAGTTCCCGAAGGCACGCAGCTACGGCGCCCACGACGTGAAGTACAGCCTCAAGCTGCCGTTGATCGCCCGGACGGGGAACGTGCTGCTGAGAACATGGGTCGAGGTCAGGTACACGGAGGCCCTGAGGATGACGAAGGACGGTGTCCTAGGGGGGGCCGACGGCTACTTCTTCCGAGTCGACTCGGCGATAAGCTACCAGTACGAGCACCCCATCTCGACGCGGCCCCTGGGCTAGGCGTAGAGCGCCGCGTTTCTCAGGGCCAGCTTTATGTTCTCCTCGGCGCCCCCGAGGACCGGTACCCCGTGCCCCGCGAGCATAACGTCGACCCTGAGCTTAGCCAGCTTCCGGATCGACTCCACCAGGCTCCCGCTATCGCCGTCGAATCGTCCGAAGTAGCCGTCCGGGAAGACGGTGTCGCCGGAGAAAAGTATCCTCTGCTCCCTCGCGTAGAGGCACATGCCGCCCTCCGTGTGGCCGGGGGTCCAGATCACCTCAAGCGGCCACAGCTCGGTCTCGATGACGTCCCCCTCCTTTACCGCGACGAGGGAGTCCCCGAGGCTCGACGAGATGTGTTTCGCGTCCGCCTCGTGCAGGTAGACCTTCGGTTTCGCCTTCTCGAGGATGAGGAAGGCGCCCATGGCGTGGTCGTGGTGGGCGTGGGTGATTATGACCCTCTCGACGTTCCCGGGCTTAATGCCCAACTGCTCCAGTTGAGGCCAGACTGGGTTCGCCCTGTTGCCGACCCCCGTGTCGACGATGGTCGCCCTCTCCCTGCCGACGACGTAGATGTTGCTGCAGAGGCCGTCGCCGACGATCATGTGGACGCCCTTGAGCTTGGGGGAGTCGTTCCCGAGGTCGATGACCTGTGGCAAACCAGTCGAGTAGGTGGGGGAGGGCCGTCGTTAAAAGTCTTCTAGGGGACGCGGATGAGGTGGAGGCGGAGGACGAGGTAGCCCTCCTCGTAGTCGTAGTCGAGCCCCTCGAGGTCGTGCCCCTCGGGGATGGGGTACCTCCTGTTGAACTCCTTGTCGAGGCTGCTGTGGAGGTGGATGGAGGTCCCGCTCGTCTCGACGAGTACCGTCTTCTCGAGCCTCTTGGGGAGCTCGGCGGTGATCACGTACTCGATGTGCTCGAAGGACTCGCCCCCGGGGAGGTTGCCCTCCATCACGGTGAGGTCATCGTTCTCGGCGTAGTTCTGCTCGGTGCGGGTGTGGATGTACCACGGGAGGAGGCTGGCGGTCGCGACGGTGACGAAGAAGAGGAAGCTGTAGAGCCCTGCGACCCACGGGCTGACGTCGCCGACTATGAATGGGAAGACAACCGTGATCCCTTCGGCTGGGAGGCCAGCCACGATCCCGGCCGCCGCCACTGAGAGGCCGACGATGATCATGAGCGAGCCTCCGACGAGGGTGATCGCCTTCTTCCTGACCTTCCCCTCCACCTCCGCCTCGGCGCAGTCGAGGCAGTTCCGCGTCTCCTCGTCGAAGCATTCGCTGCAGACGATCTGACCGCACTTGGGGCAGAGGATGTCGGCGCCCTCCGCGCCGCAGACGGAGCAGACATCGTCCCGGAGACTGTCTACCACGCTATCAACCCCATCCACGACGCGAGGTAGAGCCCCGCCGTGACGACGATGCCGACGACTATGATGAATTTTATCAGCCTGCGGCTCTCCTGCGCCTTGGCGAGCGGGCCCCTCAGGAAGCCGAGTCCCCTGCGCCGCAGCTCCTCCGGCTCGGCGCGGAGGCTCAGATAGATCATTATCACTCCTAGCCACGCGATGAGGAAGCCTACACCTATTATGGCTACGGAGCTCAACTGAATCTCTCTCACAAGGCTGGCGCGTTATCTTAAACCTTTCTAGGTCGGTCGCCTAGGTGCTCCACAGGGAGGCCTTCCCTATGTACTCGTTTACCTCCCACTCCCGGACGGATGCGTTGTCGACGTCGACGACGTATATGGCGTGGAGCCTCGCGTTCCTTA
>JAUYEB010000263.1 GCA_030691555.1 Candidatus Bathyarchaeota archaeon | reverse complement strand
AGCTAGAGAGGCAGGCGACGGTCGTCAACCCCGTGGAGTCGATGCTCCAGTACTCGAAGGAGCAGCTAACCCTCAGGCTGAGTAGCCTCGGCCTACCCCACCCCAAGACGATCGTGACTGAGAACGTGGAGGAGGCCTACGGCTTCGCCCATGGCCTCCTGGAGCAGGGGATGGAGGTCGTGCTCAAGCCCATCTGCGGCGCGAGGGGCGTCGGCGTCACCAAGCTCAGCGGCATTAGGAGGCGGGACGACCTTCTCCAGTTCCTAGTCTGGTACACGCGGGAGCACGCCCAGGGCGTGTTCTACCTCCAGGAGTTCGTGAAGAACCTGGGCTACGACGTCCGCTGCCTCGTCATCGACGGCAGGGTCGTGGGCCGGGAGAGGAGGTTCAACCAGAAGGACTTCCGCTACAACGTCGCAGTCGGCGGCTCGGCCGAGGCGTTCAACGACCCACTGTATGACGACCTGTCGGTCGAGGTGGCCGAGGCGACGGGGCTGAAGATATGCGGCGTGGACATCCTCCCCGGGGAGGACGGCAAGCCGTACGTCCTCGAGGCGAACTGCTACCCCGGCTACAAGGCGCTGATGGAGGCGACGGGACTCCCCATCCACCAGAGGATCGCCGACTACCTCCAGAGCCTGATTCGTTAGCATGGCTTGGGTTTATTGCGATCTAGGCGTGTTGGCTCATTTTTGTGTGCTAGAAGGCGGGTCTCATGGGCGTTTCGTGAAACCTGTTGAGTGAGGAACGGGCGTTTCCCGAGTCGGCTAGTGTTATATACCCTTTTAGACACCTGTTGGGCTGAAAGGTGTCTGGTTATGCCGAGCAAGCCTTATGTGAAGCTGAACGCCGGTGACCCCGACGTCGAGGCCCCGAAGTGCGCGGTCGACGCCGCCCTGGACGCCATAAAGAAGGGTGGCGACTGGACCCACTACGGTGGCGCGGAGATCCCGAAGCAGTTCAGGCTGGCCGTCGTGGACTACTACAAGAAGTGGATCGGGCCTGAGTACAAGGAGTCGCAGGTCATCCCGGTGGCCGGCAGCAGCGCGGCTCTCTACATCGCCATGGCCTCGGTGCTCAAGGAGGGGGACGAGATCATCCTCTGGGAGCCGAGCTACAGCAACCACTACGTGATGCTCAGGGACATGGGTATAAAGATGAAGATCCCGGAGCTGCCCCGCGAGGGCGGCTACCACATGGACATCGACAAGCTGGCGAGCTACGTCACTAAGAAGACGAAGGCTGTGCTGGTCTGCAACCCGAACAACCCGACGGGGACGGTCTACAAGAAGAGGGAGATCGAGGCGGTCGGCGACCTGGCCGAGGACAACGACCTCGCCATCTTCTCGGACGAGATCTACCTCCACTACGTCTACGACAACAACAAGTTCGTCGCCCCGAGCACCATCGGGAGCCTCCGCGAGAGGACGATCAACATCATGAGCTTCAGCAAGACGTTCAGCATGACGGGCTGGAGGCTCGGCTACGTCATCGTGCCGGACAAGTACCTCGCGAAGGCCCAGACGGTGGCCAAGGTCACGGCGCCGAGGCCGGCTACATTCGTCTACCCAGCCGGCGTGGCGTGCCTGAGGAGCGACTTCAAGTACGTCGAGGATAGGCGGAAGGAGTACCAGGCTCGCCGCGACTACTTCACTAAGGCCATCGACGACATGGGTATGCCCTGCCACAGGTTCGAGGGCGCCTTCTACGCGTGGTTCGACGCCCGCAAGTACGGGCTGAAGAGCGACGACTTCATCGCGAGGCTGGAGAAGGCGGAGAATGTCGCCCTGAGCAGCGGCGCCGGCTTCGGCACGAAGCAGGAAGGCTTCATCAGGGTGCCCATGACCGCGCCGATCCCGGTGCTCAAGGACGTCGTGGAGCGCGTCAAGAGCTTCACGAGCAAGCTCTAGCCCCCAACTTGCGCCACTGTAGATAACGATTTTTTTCGTTATCCAAGTTTTGGTATCGTGTTCATTGATCCTTTTTCGTTGGTGGTGTTTTGGCTCTCCTGCCCCATGTTTTTTATTGGTGTGGAGGTGGTGGTTTACCCATGCTCGTTTTGAGCGACAGTGACATCGCGGGCCTGCTTACGATGGGTGAGGCCATCGAGGCTGTGGAGGGGGCCTTCGCCCAGCTCCGCCGCGGCAAGGTGGTGATGCCGACGAGGAGCACCATAATGCTCCCCGAGTACAACGGCAGCATCAGCTTCATGCCCTCCTACCTCGCGGAGTCGAGGGCGCAGGCGATGAAGATAATCAGCATCTACCCCGACAACCCGAGGAGGGGGCTGCCGACGACGGCTGCGTGGATCGTCGTGAACGACCCCGAGACGGGGCAGGTCAAGGCCTTCATGGACGGGACCTACCTGACGGGGGTCCGGACCGGCGCCGTCTCAGGGGTCGCGGCGAAGTACCTCGCCCCGAAGGACGCGAGGGTCGCGGCGGTCTTCGGAGCCGGGGCGCAGGCACGCAACCAGGCGTGGGCCGCCGCAACGGTGCGCAAGCTCGACGAGATCAGGGTCTACGACCCCATCAAGCCCGCCGTCGACAAATTCGCCACCGATATGGAGGCCCGCCTCGGGATACCCATCGTGAAGGCGGCGAGCGGCGAGGAGGCCTGCGATGGCGCGGACATAGTGCTGACGGCCACGACCTCGAAGACGCCCGTCGTGAAGCGGGAGTGGCTCGGCGACAAGGTGCACGTCTCCGCCATCGGCGCCTTCTACCCCGACTGGAGGGAGCTGGAGACGGGTATAATCGCGGACGCCAAGGTGGTCATCGACGAGTGGGAGGCCATCAGGCTCGAGTCGGGGGACATCCTGATACCCATACAGGAGGGCGCCATCACGGAGTCCCACATCCACGCCGAGCTAGGCGAACTCGTGACGGGTGAGAAGCCGGGCAGGACCCCCGAGGACGGCCTCACAGTCTTCAAGAGCGTCGGCGTAGCCATACAGGACTCATCAGTCGCCAACCTCGTCCTGAAGAAGATACGGCAACGCTAGTCTCGGATGAGGCCCCGTTGCCTGATCTTATCCCTCACTTCGGAGGGCAGGAGCTGGTAAGTGTCCCGCAGCTCGTTCCAGTCGAGCATCTCCCACCACTCGGGTCGGGTAAGCTTGATCGAGGGGTTGCTCACCTCGATCTTCACGAGGTCGCCGTCGTGGAACGGGAAGTTCTCGTCGCCCACAACGCTCTGCGGGATGTAGAGCCGTGCCCCCGACTTCTCGAAGAACTTGATCTTCGAGACTGCCACCTTCTTCATGCTTCCTCGACTAGGATTAGTCGGGTTAAGGTATAAATGTTTAGTATTTTATCATTTACTAAGTATAAATTTTATATCCACATAAATCATAGGAGACGTGGATTGGGGAATAGCAGTAGACCAGAACAGATCGCGGGCCTTGTCGCACTATACGGCGCCTGCGGCGGGTCAATTTACGCACATCAACCATTACCTCTCATTCGTAAGAAATTCGGCGAACCCTACAGGGAATACGCGAAGAAGATCATAGAGGATCTGGTAAAGTCGGGTTACGCTGCCCCGCACAAGGGCAGAAACGTCTCCTACGCGATCACAAAAGCAGGCGTAGCTAAGTTGCGAGAACTTGGACTCGCTCCATGAGACTCAGTTATTAATCAGACGCCGCGTCTACTTCTTCAGGGACTGATTTGCGCATAGATGTCATCATGTTAATTGGCGGTCTGCCCGAGGCGGACCTGAAGAAGAGGCTTGAGATCCTGAGGAGCTACGCCTCGCCGGGCACCGAGATTAATCTCGTTATGACGAGGAACCCGCCTCCGTCGGTGGACTCCCTCGCCGAGATGGAGCTGGCGGCCCCGGGTATACTTGAGCGCGTCGTCAAGTCGGAGAGGGAGGGCGCGGACGCCGTGCTCATCTGGGGCGGCCACGACCCGTCCCTACTCTCGGCCCGGAGCCTCGTCGACATACCCGTTCTCGGCCCGGGGAGCGCCTCGATGCACGTCGCCGCCTTCCTCGCCGACTACTTCAGCCTCATAGTCCAGCTCCCCGAGGTCGAGCAGCTAGCGTGGCGCCAGATAAGGGACTACAGGCTCGAGGAGAAGTGCGTCGGCGTCTACAGCGTAGACATCCCCGTGCTGGAGCTGGGGAAGCCGGAGAGCTACGACGCGGTCAAGGAGACGGTGATCGAGTCGATCGAGGACGGGGCGGACGCCGTCTGCTTCGGCTGCATGGCGTTGAACAACCACGTTGACAGGCTGACGGAGGAGTTGAGGGAGTCCCACCCGGGGGCGACCATAGTGCACCCCGGGAGGACCTCTATCAGGTTGGCGGAGATGCTAGTCGAGCTGGGGCTTACCCAGAGCAGGTTCACCTACCCGAGCCCCCCGAAGCCAGTCAAGCTCTGATTAGGTGTCCAGAGTGCACCCGCTTAGGCGCAAGGACAAGGAGATCGCCGACGAGGCCCAGGTGAGGGCGATCCTCCGCGAGGCGAAGCATATCACGATCGCTATGAGCCTCGGCGACGAGCCCTACCTCGCCACCCTGAGCCACGGCTACGACGAGGGCAAGAACTGCGTCTACTTCCACTGCGCCCGGGAGGGCAAGAAGGTCGAGATTCTGAGGGGGAACCCACGTGTCTGGGGCCAGGCACTCCTCGACGACGGGTACCAGCAGGGGAGCTGCGACCACCTCTACAGGACAGCCCAGTTCCGCGGGAGGGTGACGTTCGTTGAGGATCAGGCGGAGAAGGAGCACGCCCTACGGGTCATGATCAGGCACCTCGACGAGGACCCGGAGAAGATCATCGCGGAGCAGATCACGCCCCACTCCACGGGGCGCATCCTAGTCGGCCGCATCGACATCGACCACATGAGCGGGAAGAGGGCCGACAGGGTGATAGTCCAGCTCTGATAGCCATCATTTCCCCCGGATCACGGATAACAGGGACTCGACGCCGTATTGCCTCGCCCGCCTCGCGAGGTACACAGCATCCAGCTCCGACCCCATGAGGACCAAGACGCTCTTGACATCAAGCTCGTCCTGCTCCATCCGGTCCGGGCGGGCCAGCTTGGAGACTATGAAGTCCTCGGGGCCGATGATCCAGAAGGAGACTCCGCCGCTCTCGACCCTTCTACGCCGTTTGAGTGTCTCCTTGTCCCAGTCGACGCCGTCGGGGCGAAGCCACAATTCAATCTCCAGACCCGCCCCCTCGTCGACGAAGACGGAGACCGGGTTCCTGTATGAGCAGAGAGTCGGCCTCAACCCGTACTCGCCGGCGAGACGGAGAAGCCGCTGGTAAGCCTCCTCCGCGGGTATGTAGGCGGCCACGTCGAGGTCGAGCGTTGACCTTATCCTGCCGTAGAATGGTAGGGCGAATCCCCCGAGTACCATGTAGTCGAGGCCCGCACCCTCAAGTAGGTCGACGGCGTCACCCAGCGCCCTTAGCAGACCGGACATACTCGTTCAGCTCCAGAAACAGCTGGAAGGGGTCGAGGCCCCTCGCCTTCAGTCGCGAGGCGTACTCGGCGTCCGCCACAGCCCGCCTGAGGCCGGGGGGCGTAGCCTTTAGTGCTATGTGGCTCAACCGATTGTATGCGTCGAGATACTCTTCGCCGAGAGCCGTGGATGAGACGACGACGCGCGGCCTGCCCCTGCCGCCTCCCCTCTCGACGCGCCTCTCGACGAGCCCCCTCTCATCCATCTCGGAGAGAGCCTGTATGACTGCCTCGTTCCGCCTCCTGAGGGATGCGACCAGCTCGGAGACGCTCTGCGGCCTCTTTACCGCTCTGAGGACCTCGATGGCGACCTCCGAATCCAATTTATTTCCCATTAGGAAATATAATATCGCGGGCTAATAACCCTTCCCCCACGACCACTACCTATAAACCCTCGTTCGTAGAAGAGACAAGGATTCAACCGGAGTGAAGCCGTTGGCCAAGAAGTTCAACGTGAAGGTGGACGAGGCGACCTGCAAGGGCTGCGGCATATGCGTCCACATCTGCGAGAAGAAGGGGGGCAAGAACCTCAGGTACGGGCAGAAGAGGACCCTCCTGGGGGGTGCCCTCCCCGAGGGAGCCGACAAGTGTACGGGGTGCCGCTGGTGCGAGCGCTACTGCCCCGACTTCGCCATAACCATCGAGGAGGAGAAAACAGATGCTTAAGCCGGGCAAGAACCTGGTCCTCGGGAACATAGCGTGCGCCGAAGGGGCGCTACGCGTCGGTTGCCGCCTCTTCGCGGGCTACCCCATCACCCCCGCAAACGAGATCACCGAGTACATGAGCGGCGAGCTGCCCAAGGTGGGCGGCTACTTCCTCCAGATGGAGGACGAGATAGCCAGCATCGCCGCCTGCATCGGGGGCAGCTGGGCGGGCGCCAAGGCGATGACGGCCACGAGCGGCCCCGGCTTCAGCCTCATGCAGGAGAACCTCAGCTACGCACACATGACGGAGACGCCCCTCGTCGTCGTCGACGTGCAGCGCAGCGGCCCCTCGACGGGGCAGTCGACGGACGCGAGCCAGCAGGACTTCTACCAGGCACGGTACGGCGCCCACGGCGACTACGAGATCATCGCACTCTCGCCCTGGAGCGCCCAGGAGATGTTCGACCTGACGGTACGCGCGTTCAACCTCGCCGAGCAGTACAGGACACCCGTCTACTTCCTCCCCGACGGGATGATCGGCCACATAAAGGAGGAGCTGGTCGTCCCCGAGAAGGTCGAGGTGGTAAACAGGAAGGCCCCCTCGGGGCCGACCGTCACCCCATTCGGCACCGACGACCCATCCCTCGTCCCCGAGATGCCCAGGTTTGGCCAGGGCTACCGCCTCCAGGTAACGGGCAGCAGCCACCGACCCACAGGCGTCCGCGACTACAGCCCCAAGGTCCACGCCGAGAAGGTCAGGCGAATAATGAAGAAGATAGCGCAGGCAGAGCCCAAGATCAGGGACGTCGCCAGGGTCGACCTCGACGACGCCAAGGTGGCGGTGGTCAGCTTCGGCGCCTCGGCGCGCCCCAGCTACGGGGCAGTCAAGAAGCTCCGCGAGGAGGGCATCAAGGCGGGGCTGCTCAGGCTCAAGACCCTCTGGCCCCTCCCCGACGAGGAGTTCACCAACCTAGCAAACAGGGTCGACGCCATACTCGTCGTCGAGATGAACGCGGGGAAGCTCGTCCGCGAGGTCCAGCGCGCCGCCTGCGGGCAGACGAAGATAGTGTCTCTCACACGCTTGGGAGGCGTAACCCCGACGCAGGGAGACATCGCACAGGAGCTAAGGAGGCTCGCGCAATGAAGAACCTAGGACAGCTGAAGGCCGACTACATCGTCAACAACCTTACGGCGTTCTGCCCCGGCTGCGGCAACGGCATGATACTCAACTGCTTCGTCCGCGCCGTCGACGACCTCGGCTGGAACGTGGACGAGATGCTCTGCGTCTCGGGGATCGGGTGCAGCAGCTGGATTCCGAGCCCCCACTTCAGGGGGGATACGCTCCACACGACCCACGGGAGGGCGCTGGCTTTCGCCACGGGGGCGAAGGTCTTCAACCCGTCGCTGAAGACGGTGGTATTCACCGGCGACGGGGACGGGGCGGGGATAGGTGGGAACCACCTCATCCACGCGGCGCGCCGCAACATCGGTCTCACCTGCATACTCGTCAACAACTTCAACTACGCCATGACTGGCGGCCAGATCGCCCCCACGACCCTGCACGACGCAAAGACCTCGACGAGCCCCTACGGGAACCCGGAGCAGCCATTCGACATCGCCAAGCTCGTGGCGGCGGCGGGCGCCACATACGTCGCCAAGTGGACCACCAACCACGTCCTCGAGCTCACCAAGAGCATGAAGGAGGCGATGCAGAACCCCGGCTTCAGCTTCATCGAGGTACTCAGCCAGTGCCCGACTCAGCAGAGGGGCATCCTCGGATTACGCGCACCGCCCCAGGAGCTCCCCAGCAGGCTCCTCGACATGCTCGCCGAGAGCACCTACATAGCCGACAGGGAGGAGAGGAGGAGCTACGTCTACACGGTCCTCGCGGGGGAGCCCGAGGCGGCGATTAAGGCGGTTGAGAAGGCCCTCGGCGCCACCGGTAAGGCGCAGCTCGTCGACCACCTCACCCTCGGCAGGGTGGCGCGCGTCGACGCCGAGGACATCGAGGCAGCGAAGGCGAAGCTCGGGATACCCGAGGTCAAGCGCATAGCCGACAACCGCGAGGGCAAGCATGAGATAGGCGTCTTCGTCAGGAAACAGCGCACCGAGTACACGGAGGCGCTCCGCGAGGTCGGCAGGCGCGCCCGGGGTGAGCAGTGATGCAGACGAACATAATGATCAGCGGCACCGGCGGGCAGGGAATCCTCGCCGCCGCCGACTTCCTCAGCGAGGCCCTCTTCAGGAACGGCTTCCACGTCGTCGGGACGCGCAGCTACGGCGCAGAGGCGCGCGGGGGCAGCGCACAGAGCGTCGTCATCGCCAGCGACGCGGAGATATACGACATACAGTTCGAGGCGAGCGACGCCATGCTCGTCCTCAGCCTCCCCGCCTACAGGAAGTACATCGGCGTCGCCCGCAAGGGGAGCCTCGTCATGGTCGACAGCAGGATACTCGCCCGCCTCAAGCCGGAGGAGGTCAGGAAGGACGTCGAGACCGTCGCCGTCCCCGCGGCGGACATCGCCGAGAAGCTCGGCAACCCCATAGTCGCCAACATGGTCATACTCGCCGCCTACACGAAGAGGACGGGGATAATCACCCTCGACCAGCTAAGGGACGCCGTTAAAGCATTGATGAGGCCGCAGTTCCACGACCTGAACCTGAGGGCCATCGAGGCCGGCGCCGCGGCGGCGTGAGGGACCCGGCACGAACAGGGAGTACCCGGCCCACCCGATACCCGGCGTCGCGGGCATCGTCGTCCGCGATGGAGAGGTTCTACTCGTCAAGCGAGGGAGGGAGCCGAGCATGGGGAAGTGGGG
>JAUYEB010000251.1 GCA_030691555.1 Candidatus Bathyarchaeota archaeon | reverse complement strand
TTGCCGGCGGCCTTGACGCTTATCAGCCCCTTCTCGAGCAGGTAGACCCCCTCCACCGCGTCGAGCATGAGCGGCTCGTCGAAGTCCACCTTGGGCTTGGGGTTCCCTAGGGGCTTGCCGTAGAATCCCGTGTTGAAGAGGTGTCTACTCTGATCCACCGACCAGACGACTAGACGGCCGTCGACGAGGGCCTCGACCTCAACCGGCTCGTCGGGCAACACCGGGCCACCTACATGGCGAGTATCCTGACGAGGTCGGCAGCCTCGTGGACCTTGTCGCCGAGGCGCTCGACCTCGCGGGCGACGTCGCGCAGGATGAGGATCGAGGGCAGCGCCCCGTCCCCGGTGACGATGTCCAGGTCGAGCTTTATGTACAGTAGGTCGAGCTTCTTCTCGATCTCGTCGATATCCTTCGCGAAGCTCGTCGCCTTCTCGCTGTTGAACCCGAGGCTCGTGATGCTGTCCCTGAGCTTTATGAGGGCGTCGAATCCGAGGTCCGACATGTTCCCCATGCTCTCGGCCTGGGTCTTGCTGAGCTTCCAGCTCCGGGCCTTGACCTCGAGGAGCCTCATGGCGATGACCTCGATCGAGTCCATCATGCCGCTGAAGCTGCTGGAGAGGCGTAGGAAGTCGTCTCGGCTAACGAGGATTCCGCCGATCTCGTTGAGTTCCCTGATGGTCGAGGCCTTGATCCTGTTCGACTCGTCGACTATCTTGTGGATGTCGCCGAGGAGGTCCAGGTTGCCCATGGGTTTCCCCTTCGTCATGTAGTCGAAGATTACGAGGGTCTTACGGTAGGCCTCGACGACTTGGCGGGAGTTGTCCTGGCAGAGCATCAGGAGGTTTCGCAGTGTACGGTCTTCGCTTTCAATGGGAAATACCATGGTTGGGCACCAGGCGCTTGTCTAGGAACTAATAACTGGCAGTTGTTTAAATTGATGACGTATGCTAAATCTGAAAATACACGCAGAGTATTTACTCAATCAGTCGTGTGTATCGGGGGAATCGAAAAAAGGTCGCCTATCTCTACGGGGCTAGGCTTGCTTCTTTTTCTTGTCCTTGTCGCTGAGCCACCATTCGAGATAGTCGTCGTGGCGTTTACGAGTCTTCTCGTCCTCGGTCAGCGGGCGCTCGAACTTCTTATCCATCGCGTCGCTCAACTGGGCCTCGTTAAAGGTCACGCCGCAGCTCTCGCAGCTGTAGTGCTTGAGTTTCCGGTCCCAGTTTAGCCGTCCCCCACAGTCCGGGCAATAAGGTGACATCCTCCGGTCCCTCTCATTCGTGTTTGCGCTCTCGGCTTGCGCGCATTTCGGCTCACTAGTTGGCAGGCTACGTCTTAAACCCTTCTCAATCGCCGGTGGAGGTTTTATAGGGGCGGTTCGGCTGAGACTCCCCCATGCGGGTCAGGGTGGTCTTCCTCGGGTCCCTGAGGGCGGCCGCGGGCAGTAAGGAGCTCGAAATGGAGCTGCCGGAGGGGGTCAAAGTATCGGTTTTACTCTGTGAGCTGTCGAAGGTGACTCCCAGCCTCGCCGAATTAATGGTGGATGCGACACCCGGGAACCTGATCATTGTGGGCGGCGTCGAGATAGGCAACCTGCAGGGCGTGGAGACGCCTCTCGTCGAGGGCTCCGAGGTGGTCCTCGTCCCCGTGACTCACGGAGGCTCCTGATTGGCCGCGCCCACTTGCACGAAGTGCCACGAGAGGCCGTCGGTCTTCCACCGCGCTTACAGCGGCGAGAGGCTCTGCGCCCCGTGCTTCAGGTCGAGCATAAAGGAGAGGGTGCAGGGCGCAATAAACAGGTTCAGGATGCTCGACCACTGGAGCAGGGTCGCAGTCGGCGTCAGCGGGGGCAAGGACAGCCTCACGCTCCTCCACATACTGAAGGAGATAGAGGACGAGACCCACGGCTCGGACCTCATAGCCATCACCGTCGACGAGGGGATCGCCGGCTACAGGGACGAGGCCGTCGGGATAGCGGAGCGCGCCTGCCGCCGGCTCGGCGTCGAGTGGCGCCTCGTGAGCTTCCGCGACCTCTTCGGCAGGTCGATGGACGAGATAGCAGCGGAGGACCGGGTGCTGGGCGCCTGCACGTTCTGCGGCGTCCTGAGGCGGCGCGCCCTCAACGAGGCGGCGAGGGAGGCGGGCGCAGACAGGCTCGCGACGGGCCACACCCTCGATGACATGGCGCAGTCGGTGCTCCTCAACCTCCTCCGCGGCGACGTCGGCAAGATGGCGAGCCTCGACCCCGGCGGCTACACGAGCCCCGGCTTCGTGCGCCGCATAAAGCCCCTCTGCGAGGTCCCCGAGAGGGAGACAGCCCTCTACGCCTACCTCGGCGGCTTCGAGCTGCAGAGCACCCCCTGCCCTTACGCGGGCGAGGCTATGAGGGGCGACGCGCGCGACTTCCTCAACGAGATGGAGGCGAGGCGCCCCGGCACGCTCTTCACGACATACAACACCGCCCTCAAGCTCATACCCGCGGCGGCGGCCGCCGTGGCGATGAGGACCTGCAGAATATGCGGCGAACCATCAGTTGGCGACATCTGCAGAGTCTGCCAGCTCATCGATAAGAAATGAAGTCACTTCTTAAGGAGTGCAAGGAAATCTTCGCGGGTAAACCCAGCCTGTCGGATTATTGAGAGAAGTGTCCCCGGTGCAAGCTCCTTGTGGTCCGGAACGATCACGATTCGCGTCTGTCCAGTCACCCTCTTCAACCTGATGTGGCTGCCCCTTTGTCCAACGACGGTGAAACCAGCGCGTACCAGAGCCTTAACTACCATGCGCCCCGAGACCACGGGCAGAGCCAGAGCCCCCGACCTCCACGAAGGTCACGAGGGGGGTGAAGCCTGGATCGGGCAGCCGCGCGTCCTCGTCCTCAAGGTAGAGGCTTATCGCCTCCCGAAGGGCGGACAGAGCATCCTCCACCGAGGCACCCTGGCTGGCAATATCCAGCTCCGGGCAGAGGGCGACGTAGAGACCGCCCTCCTTTGTCACAACGGCGGAGAACCTCATCGCAGCATCGATCAGACTTCGACTCCCACCCGTTAAAACCCTTCCACCACATCACATATCCAGTTGGAATACTCTCTGCCGTTACCCTGAGCAGGCGAATAACAGCAACACATCAAAAGGGGGGGAGGGGGGGTGATCCAAATAAACCAGAATAAGACCCCGTTAACCAAAACAAACCAGAAAAACGCTTCGATAGAGATCGAAAGTGTACAAAAATGTACATAAACCGCACCTAAAATGTACAAAAAGCGCACTCAAAACGACGTTTTTCTGACGCCTAAGCCCGGATGAAAGACCCAAAAAGACCTCGATCTGCGCCTCCGGCCCCCGTCTAAAAAAAGGGGTCAACCTGATCACCTCAGAAATGGGGCCATCAACCAAAATGAGCCACGGAATAGCGCCGTTGACACACCGATCTAGTCAAAAGGAGCACGTATTCGCTACCAAAACGATATTTTTTCTTATGAGGGGTAGCACCCCACAAGCCGGGGCGCATACGCTAAAAACCCAACACACCACAATACACTGAACGACCGTGACCAACATCCTGATCAAGAACGGCTTCGTCGCCACCATGGACGCGGGGAGGCACATCTACCCGAGGGGCGAGGTCCTCATCGAGGACGACCGCATCGCCGAGGTCGGCGAGAAGGTCAGAGCACTGCGAAGCCCCGAGTACACCCTCGACGCCTCAAACAAGGTCGTGATGCCCGGATTCGTCAACACCCACACCCACCTACAGCAGTACTTCCGCGGCGTCTACGAGCTAATGGGCGACTTCTTCGAGACAAACCTCCCCCTAGAGGGCTACCGCAGGGAGGAGCAGATGGAGACCCTCGGAGCCGCGTCCTGCGCAGAGCTCATCTACGGCGGGTGCACGACGAGCATGCTCATCTACACCTACCCCGACGGGTGGGCGCGCGCCGTCGCCGAAGCGGGCAACCGCTGCATAGTCGCCGGCGACATCGAGCACGTCGACCTCGAGAAGCTGAGGATGGGCGTCTTCGAGTACCTCCCAGACAAGCGGGACAAGGCGATCAAGCGCGCTACCGACCTCTACGCGAACTGGCACGGGAAAGCCGAGGGCAGGATAACCACGATCATGTGCCCCAAGGCCCCCGACATGGCCGAACCAGAGGTCTACCACAAGTGCAAGGACTTCGCCGACAAGCACGACCTACGCATGACCACCCACCTCAGCCAGAGCATGCGCGAGTACAGACAGGTCATGAAGCTCTACGGGAAGACACCGCCGCAGCACCTCTACGACCTCGGAGTCATGGACGAGAAACTCAGCGGAGCCCACCTAACGTACGCCACCGAGAAGGACCTCCAGCTCATTCAGAAGACGAGGATGGCGATTCTCCATTGCCACGCAGTGGAGAACCCCATGAACGCGTGGATCGACCGCGGCATCCCCGTCGGCTTCGGCACGGACGACTACTACCACAACATGAACGACCTCCTCCGCGAGATACGCCAGGGGCAGATGACCCGCGCGAGGCTCGTCGGCGGCGCAGAGGGGATGATCAACGATAGTCGCAGGACCGCCCGACCGAGCTTCTACGAGATGCTCGAACGCGCCACGCGGGGAGGAGCCGAGGCACTCGGAATCGCAGACAAGGTCGGTAGCATCGAACCCGGCAAGAAGGCCGACATCATCACATTCAACATGCTAAACCCCTACCTCACCCCCACCAGGGAGCCCCTCACGAGCGTCTTCCTCTACGCCAGCCCCGGAGACATCGACAACGTCATCTGCGACGGCAAATGGCTCAAGAAGGGCGGAAAAATGCAAACAGTCGACATGAAGAAGGCTCTAACCAAGGCTCAGGGAACATGTGACGCCATCATAGACAAGTTCTTCGATGAGCACTCAGACCAGAGAAAGATCTGGCAGGGTAAGCTCCCTTACTAAACTGGCCCCAGAAGAGCCTACAACTCGGCCTTCGTGGGCTCCTTGACGATGAAGTGGGTCATGACGAGGGCAAGCGAGAGGGTCGCCACCTGTATGAACCACGGGAATTGCGGGTTGAACTGGTAGATGTACCCTCCGACGAGGTTGCCAATGGTCATAGGGATGAACAAGAGGAACCCGCTCGCGTAACCACCACCCGACACGCCGAAGCTCACCCCCTGCCCCACGCCCGCCATGATCCTGCCGCGCATGGATCGGGGGATGGAGTCCGCGAGGAAGACAGACGACGATATCCAGAGGAACGAGCTGCTAACCATCATCAGCACCCAGATGAGCATCGCCTGCCAGTAGGCGGTGGCGAAGGGGAAGGCCGCCATGCCGGGCACGGCGAGGACGAATGAGATCATCATGCACCTCTTCGTCCCAAGCTTGTCCACGAGGTTGCCGACGATCAGGCTCATGATCGTGTTCGCCACCCCGCCGATAAGCAGTATCAGGCCCCAGCCGTAGGCGTCTATCCCGATGATCTGCTGGGCGAAGACAATCCAGAAGGGGGTGACGAGGCTGCCCACGAATGAGAGCAAAATGGCGACAAGCGCGTAACCCCTCATGTTCGAGAAGACCCAGCGCAGCGAGGTGAACACGTTGCGGTACCCCTCGAAGAGTATCTTCGCCGGGTTCCTGCCCGTCCCCTCCTTGTCCACGACTGTCTCCTTCAAATACCTTATCCTGATGAAGGCGACGACCGCGCCTATCCCGAACGCCATTGTATAACCAACACGCATGGCTGGCTGGAGGGTCAGCAGGGCGATGAGGTACCCGCCCATGTACGGGGTGATTATCCTCACAGCGTTGGGGATAGCCACCGTCAAAGAATATGTTCGGCCGCGTGCCCCGACGGGTATCGAGTCGGCCATTATCGCGTTCATCGCCGGCATGTAGAAGAGCACGACCTGCTGGTAGGCGTACGCCACCGCGAGCATCTCCCAGCTGTTGGCGAAGGCGAATATCACGAAGCTGGAAGTGTACAGC
>JAUYEB010000230.1 GCA_030691555.1 Candidatus Bathyarchaeota archaeon | reverse complement strand
ACCTTATCCATCAACCCGAAGGGACCCATCTTCGTGCCGTAGTAGCTCATCCACGCCCTGTCGACGTCCTCGTACGACGCCACGCCGTCGTCGACTAGGTGGAGGCACTCCCTCTTCACCGCGCGCCACACCCTGTTGAAGATGAAACCGGTGCTCTCCTTCCTGACCACCAGCGGGAGCATCCCTATGGACCTCATGAAGCCCCCGACGCGGGTCATCGTCTCGTCGGAGGTCATGCGCCCTTTCATCAGTTCGACTATCCGACTCCTCCAGGGATTTGAGTAGAAGTGTGTGTTGAGGACTCGATCCATCCGCCGGGTTGCATCCTCGATCAGCGAGACGCGGATCGACGAGCTGTTGGTGGAAATGATCGTGTCGGCGTCGCACACGGCGTCGAGTTCCCTGAAGACCTTTCTCTTCAGTTCGAGCTTCTCCGGCACCGCCTCGATTACTAGGTCGACCCCCTTAACCGCCTTTTTCGGATCTGACTCGAACCTTATCCGTCGAACCGTGGATTCCTTCGCTTCGGCTGAGATGCTGCCCGCATTCACCCATGATTCAAGCTCGTTCGAGATGTGTTGCTCGGCGTTTCTGAGGGCCACTGGCGACAGGTCGTAGAGGTTAACCGTGTGTGCGTGGCTCGCGCACTGCAGGGCGATCTGCCAGCCGAGGGTGCCCGCCCCGAAGACGCAGACGCGCTCAATTATATCCATGGCTAACTTGAGGTTCAACTAGAGTAATAAGCACGCGCACTATGTGCACCAAAAAAAGGGGGAGGGGGTAGAGCATCCGAGCTTTAAAACGAAGCCGTTCGCCGAAAGAAACTATAAAACCAGCCACTCCGCCGTCGATTATGTACAAAAACGGGCATTTAAGCCACGTTTACGCGCTGCCCCCTGCATCTTAGTCAGCTTTTTAGGAATTCGAACGCGCCTTTTCTTAAGTTAATACCATATTCGAGGTACGCCTTGAGGCAGGCGAGGAAGTTGGCCCACCCCTCCGTGTTTCCCTTAAGCCACTTGATGCCCGCCTCGTCGTTCTCCCCGCTCTTCTCGGTGATGGTCACGACGGTTGAACCACCGTCCTTGGGGGCGAGCGTCATCTCTACTAGCAGTTCTTTGCCGTCCGCTTCCCAGTAATAGGATACGTATTTGTCCTTCTCTATCTTGCCGACGCGTATGGGGAAATCCATGTCAAACTCGGGGAAACGCCACTTAATCCGTTTACCCTCCTCCATCCTTCCGCTGCCTTTCGAGATGAAGTAGTTCGACATCTTCTCGGGGTCGACTATGGCCTCGAAGACCTCCCGCGCGGGCTTCTGTATCTGGAGCGCTACCTTGATTTCGAGTGGTTGACTTTTCATGTAATCGCCTCAGTTGATTTTACTTGATTAACAGGCGAATATATTAGTTCGCAACTCTGTTTAGCTGCGCTGTTTACTCTGAATCCGTCATCGTGCTCGCACAGGATATAATCAGTTTTTATCCTAGATGTGAGCATCACCGTCAAGTGAGCCGCTTGGAGAAACAAAGACAGATCGGCCTCATAATACTCGCAACCATCAGCGTCACCTACCTCGTTGAGAACTTCCTCAGGAGCGCGGCGTCTGCCCTAACCCCAGTCCTGATCAACGATCTGAACATCACACGCGGCGCGATGGGCTTCCTCATCACCGGGTACTTCCTCATCTACGGCGTCATGCAGTTCCCGGCGGGGTTCCTAGCCAACATCCTGGGCCCCCGGAAGTCCATAGTCTGGTTCACCGCCCTGACGTGCGTAGGCAGCGTCCTGTTCTGGGCGAGCTACAGGTACGAGCTGCTCTTCGCGGCGCAGTTCATCATGGGGGTGGGCACGAGCGTCTTCTACATAAACGCGGTCACGCTCATCAGCCGGTGGTTCCCCGTCAACAGGAGGGCCACCGCGATCGGCGTCCTCAGCGCGAGCAGCGGCGTGGGCGCCTTCGCGAGCTACATGGGTCTGCCCCTCGCAGTGACCCTCTGGGGCGACTGGAGGACCCTCTACCTAGTCATGCTGGGCGTCCTCGTCGTAAACTGGGGGATGAACTTCTTCATCATCAAGGACGGCCCCCCGAATTCCGCACCCCCACCGAAGACGCGCCTCAACATCGCGGGGTCCTTCAAGGATATCCTTAAAAACCGTGGATTCTACCCGCCACTCCTCGGCTTCATGATGATGGGCTTCACCTTCGTCCTCTACTCGTGGATAAACCAGTTCCTCATCGAGGACAAGGGCCTCACATACATCGAGGCGGGCACCGTGAGCAGCCTCGGGACGGTGGCCGGGTTCATCGGCTGCCTCCTGATAGGGGTGGTCAGCGACAGGCTCAAGAGGAGGAAGCTGCCCGTCATCTTCTTCCTGGGCGTCAACCTACTGCTCCTCAGCGTACTCATCTTCCTCCCAGCCGGGCTGCCCGTCGCCATCTACGCCACAATCTGGTTCGCGATGGGCATCTGTGGAAGCATCTGGATGCTGTTCTTCAGCATCGTGAGCGAGGTGCTGCCACCTGAGAGGGCTGGGATAGGCTTGGGGCTGATGAATGGGTTGAGCACGATCCTCTCGAGCCTAGCGACCCCCATCTATGGGAGCCTTGTGGACGTCACTGGCAGCTACTACATACCCAACATCATATCGCTTGGGCTCGGCGTCCTAACCGTCATCGTCCTTGCGGTGGTCATGAAGGAGACATACGGCGTCACGGCCCCCCGTCCAGCGCCACAACCTGAATGACAACCAAATCCGGCACCCTCGACCCGGCTTTAGAGGCAATCTTCTAAATATGAGGGGCCTCATTTTGACATGAAACTCATGAATTCCTCAGAGATCAAGGCCCTGCCCGACGGGACGCCCGTCGAGGCGTTCCTGCAGTGCAGAACAAAGTCCCGCAGAATCGTGGCGACGGGCAAGGGCGAGATATTCGCCGGAGACCTCGGCGACAACTCGGGTGAGATAAAGTTCGTCGCGTTCAGCGGCTCGACCATCGACTGCAAGGCGCTCGATGACTCTATAGACCTCGGCGCGGTCGTGCACGTGAAGGGGGTAAAGAACACACACCAGGGCTTCCCCCAGATAGTGTTCAGCAGCAGGGACGGGGGTTCTATGCGCCCCGCGCTCCCCGGTGAGTACGACCTGGCAAGCTTCGTACCGAAGACTAACCAGGACGTCGAGGCGATGTGGGGCTACGTCACAAGCATACTCTCCACAATAAAGGACCCCTCACTCAAATCCCTCGTAGACTCGTTCACGGTGGATACCGCCTTCGTTAGCAAGTTCAAGATTTTCTACGGTGCCAGGATGTTCCACCACTCGTGCGCCGGCGGGCTGCTTGAGCACACCTGGGAGGTGATCCAATACTGCGAGCAGGCCTGCAAGATCCACCCCTCCCTCGACAGGGACCTCGTCTACGCCGGGGCCTTCCTCCACGACGTTGGGGTGCTCAGGGAGAACGCCGAGCCCCTCGGCATGACCGAGAGCAAGGAGGGATTCATGCTGGGCCACGTCTACCTATCCGCCGAAGCCATCTCTGCTAAAATCTCAGCCATCCCCGGGTTCCCCGAGGCGACCCGGGTGAAGCTGCTGAACCTGATATTGAGCCACCAGAGGAAGGAGGAGGAGTCAGACTTCTACCCGAGGACCCCCGAGTCGGTAGTCATGGCGTGCGCCGACGCCTTCGGGGTAAAGGTATCCCAGTACATCAGGGTGAAGAAGGACTCAGCTGGGGCGGACTGGAGGGCCAGCAGGGCCCCCATCGGCGGGGTCTACACCGAGTAACTTCGCCCACACGTTTCAACGTGGACCCCGGTACACGGCTTCACGAATAGCACTTATTTCCCCCGATGCACTCAGAAACCACGGCCAACTATGTCAAATCACGTCGGTCGCGTCGTGAGCGACTCCCCCAGAAACGCCTTCTTGGGTCTCGCGGTCGACCACTCGCTCCTCTTACTACACCCCCACAACGGAAACGTCGCCACCCTCAGGTTCTGGAGCAACCCGAGATCCGTCATCGTTGGCCGCGGGCAGTCCCTGAAGCTCGAGGTGAATCGTGACTTCTGCCGGAAAAACGGCATCCTCGTCTGCAGGAGGATATCCGGCGGCGGAGCCGTCTATCAGGACGAGGGAAACCTCAACGTCAGCCTGATCTACCCGAGACACGCGCTGGAGAGGCCCAACGACGTCAGGGAGGCGACCCGACTGCTCCCCAGCCTCATAAAGAAGAGCCTAGAAGACTGCGGTCTCGCCGGTTTAACAATCGACGATTTGAACGGCGTATACCTAGACGGCTACAAGGTCTCGGGCGCCGCCTCTTACCTCAGCCGCGATGCGGTGCTCGCCCACTCGACGCTCCTAGTCTCGGCGAACCTTGAGAATCTCGAGGGAAGCCTAGTCCACTCCGATGGGACGCAACGTAGGAGGAGCAGATACGCCCCCACGAGGAACCTCCCCGCCTTACCGATGGATGCCTGGAGGTCGAGCCTCGTCCAGCTGCTCGAAGAACGGTTCGATGCATCATTCAAACAAGACGTCCTGACCCCCGAGGAGACGCGGATGGCCGAGAGGCTGAGCGAGACGATGTACTCGACGGAGGGCTGGATAAGGGCGGGTGAACGCCCAGACCCCACGCCTTGAGGAGATTTAACCTCCAAGAAAAGGCATTGTTTAAGTCAAAACGTTCCCAGCGTTTTCACAGGGTCTCCGATGCTGTTCGACGACTTCAACCCCCTCGAGGCTTAACCCTCCATGGACCCTGGGACAGTGACGCCCCAGCCCCATCCTATCACGTGAAAAAAAATATTTCATAAGTATCGCCGTGCGTAAGAAACAGGGGCGCCCAGCCTCGCTACTCGGGCCGGGGGTGCGTCGTCTCGATGGCGAGCGAGCCGCCCTTCTCGAAGCGGATCGTGAGCGTGTGGAAGAGGGTCTGGAATATCCTGATCTTGCCGTACCGCTTCTCCTTGACGAGCCCAAGCTTCGTCAGCTTCGAAAGGTGCCTCTCCACGCTCGTGTAGTTGAGCCCC
>JAUYEB010000172.1 GCA_030691555.1 Candidatus Bathyarchaeota archaeon | reverse complement strand
GCCTCCTGGCGCGCGCCGTCGAAGGCGACGTCCTCGAAGAAGTCGACGATGAGGGGGTTGCCGTCGTCGTCCGCGGCGAGCCTGCCGTTGCTTATCTGGACGCCTAGGCAGACGATCCTCGGCGGGCCGTCGAAGACTGTGCACTTGCTGTCCTTGAGCCCCACCGGCATGAATGGGCCCCAATGGCTCCCGCGCATCCAGCCAGCCACTAGGTACGTGTGCTGGAAGGGTGCGATGATCTCGCCGACGCTCGGGAAGCCGCTCTGCCCCCTGACGAGGCAGACGGGGTCGTCCTTGCCCACGTATGTGCCGGCGATGAGGCTGAGCTTCGTCGTGCTGCAGGTGGACACTATCTCGCTGTCGCTTGTGCGCCATATCTTGCTCACCATGTATCGGCTCGTGGCGCCGATGAGGGCGATGAGCTGGTAGAGCTCCTTCGGGCTCTCCAGCACGACGCTCTTGTCCTCGTAGGCGTCGAAGACCTCGAACTTGAATCCGCCCGTCATCTTGGGGTCGATGACTAGGCCGGCTGTGTTGCTCGGGTCGGCGAAGACGCGGTAGAGGAGGTAGTTGAAGGCCGAGGGCTCGGTCTTGTCGGCGGCGAAGACGACTACGGGGTCGCTGCCGCGCTCCTCGAACTCCATCTCCGCGACGCCCGGGCCCATGCCCTTGACGTTGCCGCTGAAGGCGTCGTGGAGCAGGTCCTGCCCCGCGCCGTAGAGCTTCAGCTCCTTGGCCTTCTTGGTGCAGGCGAGGAAGGTGTCCCACGCGAGCTTGTGTATCTCGGGGTTGTCCTCACCCTTGAAGTGGGTCATGAGGAGCTCCAGGTCGTCTCCCGCGTTGAAGACGTAGTAGCTGTTGATCAGGCCCGACTTCTGGGCCTCGGCGAGCCTCTTCTTTGCTATCGTGAAGAGTGGCTGGGCGACGACGGAGTGTCCGGCGACGCTTCCTACATCGGCTTTTATGAGTGATACCGTGGTCTTGACCATCGGGTTGTGCCTCACCCTTTGGATGGATTTAGGATATTTAATGATTGGTTTCCGCGCGCCGGTGGCGCGGGGTACGCCGTCCGAGGCTAGCGGTGCTCCTCCGGCTTTATGTCCACTATGGGGGAGCCCTGGAAGGCGTCGAGGCCGTGGACGAGTAGCCTGTTGCCCTCGATGTTTAGGAGGTCGACGGTGGTGAGGCCGATGGGGTTTGGGCGGTGGGGGCTGTGGGAGGCGAAGACGCCGCGCTCCTCGGTCGCGCCGTGGCGCCTCGGGATGACGCGTAGCGTCGCCCTCTGAGCCGGGTTGTCGGCCTCGTGCAGCCAGTAGAGGATGTGTATGCGCTTGTATTCGTCGAGGCCGTCGAGCCCCGGCGCGTACTCGGGGTAGATGGCTATGGTTGAGTAGTCCCCCTCGACCTTCTCGACGACGCCGATGAAGTTGACGGTGCCGCTCGACCCGACCATGTTTCCATTGTCTCTTAGCGGTTATTTACTGCTTAGGATGCCCCGGGGACAGTTTCATATCCCCTCGCCGGGCTAGTTCCCATGATGGCTCATGGGTAGGGTCTCCATAGTGAGGAGCGCCGGGGCTCCGAAGGACTCCGAGGTAAAGGAGCTAGTTAAGAGGTCCATAGACCTCGTCGGCGGGCTGGGCAGCGTCGTGAAGAGGGGCGACGTCGTCGCCTTGAAGCCGAACGTGGTGACGGGGCGAGTCTCCAGGCCCGGCGTCCTCACGGACAAGAGGGTCATCGAGGCGATGATCGTAATGTGTCAGGAGGCGGGCGCCTCCGAGGTCCGCGTCGTGGAGGGCTCCGGCTACTTCACGCCAACAGACGTGGCGCTGGAGAAGAGCGGGGTCAAGGCCGCAGCCGAGGCGCTCGGCGCAAGGGTCGTCGACGTGGACAAGGACCAACTCGTCGAGCTCCCCGTCCCCGGCCACCTAATAGTGGACAGGATACCCGTCTCCAGGGCCTTCATGGAGGCGGACGTCAGGATCAACCTCCCCGTCATGAAGACCCACGACCAGCTGCTCGTCACCCTCGGCGTCAAGAACCTAAAGGGGGTCATACCGAAGCCGTGGAAGAGGAACTTCCACAAGATCGGCGTCGTCAAGGCCATCGTCGACCTGAGCCGCGCCGTGCCCATCGACCTCACGGTCCTCGACGCCATAAACGCCATGGAGGGGCTCGGCCCCAGCTTCGGCGACGTCGTCCCCCTGAACACCGTCATGGCGTCGAGGGACATCTGGAGCCTCGACCTCGCCGCGAGCAGGGTGATGGGCTTCGACCTCGAGGAGCTCGACTACCTGAAGGAGGGGCTAAAGCTCGGACTCTTCGACCCGAAGAAGCTTGAGGTGGTCGGGGAACCCATCGAGAAGGTGGCGCGCAAGTTCAAGAGGCCGCCCACCGACCTAGAGTTCGGGGAGGGCATCACCGTGATAAGTGACGGCGCCTGCAGCGCCTGCCGCGGCACTATACACAGCGTCGTCTACGACCTCGAGCAGATGAAGATGATGGGGGAGATAAGGGACCTCACAATCGTCGTCGGGGCGAACGCGAAGGTGCCGAAGGGACTGAAGTGTACGCCCCTCGTCATGGGCACCTGCCTCAAGGCGCAGGAGAGGGAGGGCTGCTACGTCGTGGGGTGTCCGCCCAACAACGACCAGATGCTGGCGGCGATAAGGAAGGTCTGCAAGCTGACCTAACCCGCCTCTCTTTTAAGCTTCAACGCCCAGTTTCTGGTGATGGCGGGGATCACCGAGGGGGAGGCCCACCGCCTGCTGGAGGGCTCCAGCAAGCTCTTCCACTCAGTCCTAGTGGCCCGGATAATGGAGGTCCTCGCCCCCGGGTTCGCCGCGGCCCCCCAGGACTGGGGCCTCGTCGGCCTACTACACGACCTCGACCAAGACGCGACCGAGGACGAGCCCTCCCTCCACGGGCTCCGGACGGTCGAGATGCTGGCGGGCAGGCTGCCGGACGCCAGCCTCAGGGCGATAAAATGCCACGACCACAGGTCGGGGATTAAACCCGTCACCGTGCTGGACAGGGCGCTCATCTTCGCCGACAACCTCGCCATCCTGATCGAGAACCAGAAGCTCAAGACCCCCTGCACCCCCACCGTCCTCTTCGAGGCGGTCAGGAGGGAGTGTCAGGACAAGCCGTGGATAGCTGAGTATGTACTCGGGTTCGCCGAGAGGGAGGGGCTCGCCATCTGGGACGTCGTGAACAAGATAGGGCCCCGATAGGTGTCCCGAGTAACCTTTCGCATAGTTTCGGGTTTCTGGGCGCACCCGCCCGCTTTTATCGGGCGTCGCCCGAGGATCACCCATGGCGAAGATGGGCGTCGTGGGGCGCTGCGGCAAACCCCTCAAATAGCCCCGGTGCCGGCATCCTATCCGTGGACCCCAACGGCCTCATCGACTTCATAGCCGCGGCGGGCAGGCTGAAGAGGCTCCCCCGGACGGGCTGGGTCGAGTCCGGCGTCCCCGACCCTGAGTCGGTGGCCGACCACAGCTTCCGCGTCGCCCTCATCGCGCTGGTCTTGGCGGACGAGAATGGGCTCGACTCGCTGAGGGCGGTGAGGATGGCGCTCCTACACGACCTCGCCGAGGCAGAGACGGGCGATCTCACCCCCAGCCAGAAGGAGGCCGACCCCGAGGGGTTCGGGCGCGCCGAGGACGCCGCAATGGATAAGCTGCTCGAAAAGCTCCCCGAGGCCATACGGGGAACCTACCGCGCCGCCTGGCGCGAGTACTCCGAGGCGTCCACCGATGAGGCGAGGCTCGTCAGGGACGCGGACAAGCTGGAGATGGTCATGCAAGCCTCCGAGTACCAAGGAGAGGGAGGCGACCGGAGGAAGTTGATGCGCTTCTGGCACGCCTCGATAAACGGGGAGGAGGCTAGGGCGGTCAGGGACGCCGTGAAAGCCCGGTCTAGGAAGCCTTAACCGAGGAACTCGGCGACCTCGTCGACGGGGAGCCTCGGCGGACCCTTCTTGCCGATCATCTTCTCGGAGGGGTAGCCGAAGCCGACCCCCGCGATCAACTCCCAGTCGGGGTGGCCGTACCTCTTCGTGATCTCCTCCTTGCTCCACCTGACGGCGGCGACCCAGAGGGAGCCTATCCCGATCCCGTGTGCCTTTAGCATCATCGTCTGTATGCAGGCGCCCAAGCTCTGCGGGCTCGTCAGCGACTTCTCCTTGTCCCAGACGAGGACGACGACGTCCGACTTCTCCAGGCTCGTGCAGCTCCAGAAGGCGATGTTCTGCACCTGCTCCGTCATCCCCGCCCTCTTGGATTCGAGGTCGTCCCTGTGTAGTTTTATGAACTCGGCCTTCGCCTCGCCGCTGAGGACGGTGAACCTCCAGGGCTGGCTGTTCGTGCCCGAGGGGGCCCACGTCCCCGCGTGGACTATCTCCCTCATTGCCTCGGGCTTGATGTGCTTGGTCTGGTCGTAGCTCCTGCAGCTGCGCCTGTTGAGTATTGCCTCGTCTAGCTCCATGGCGATCCAGATAAATGGGCATGGAGAGAGGTTTAAGGGACTCGGGTTGAGGCTCATCGCCGTCGGGGACAACTGCATAGACAGCTACGCTGAGCTGGGGAGGCGCTTCCCCGGGGGCAACGCCCTCAACGTCGCCGTCTACGCCCACAGGATCCCCGGCGTCGAGGCCGACTACGTCGGCGTCATGGGGGACGACGAGGCGGGGGACTTCATGGTCGACCAGATGAGGCGTGAGGGGATGCGCACAGACGGCGTGATCCGCCTCCATGGGGAATCCGCCGTCACGACCATACTCATCCGCGGTGGCGACCGCATCTTCGCAAACTACGTCGAGGGCGTGCAGAAGGACGCAAAGTTCCCATCCAAGCTCCTCCCCAAGTTGAGGACATACGACTTAGTCCACTTCAGCGTCTGGGGCTTCGGCAGGAACCACATCCCCTGGATAAAGCGGGGAAACCGCCCACTCCTGAGCTTCGACTTCAGCAATCAGCTCCAACACGACGCACTAAGCGTCCTGCCCCACCTCGACTACAGCTTCTTCAGCGGTAAAGAGCTAGTCACAAAGGGCATCGACCCCGAGAAGAGGCTGAGGGAGCTGAAGGCGAGGACTCCCGGCCTCGTCGTCATGACCCTCGGGGAGCACGGCTCCCTCGTCTACGACGGCGACAGGCTCTACAAGGGTAGGGCCGAGCCGGTCGAGGTCGTCGACACCCTCGGCGCGGGGGACAGCTACATCGCGTCCTTCCTCTGCGCCAGGCTCAAGGGCGCCCCCATCCCCGCCGCCATAAAGGAGGGGCACAGGGCCGCCGCGGAGACCTGCAGGCGCCTAGGCGGCTGGGGTGGTACATAGATGAAGGGGGTCCCACTGATCCACTCAGAAAAGGCTCCCTTCGCTTAAAGGAGCCAGAAAACGGCTCCGATGACGATCTGATCTAGTCAAAAGGAGCACCTATTCCCTACAACGCTGAAAAAATAATTTTTCTCTTATCTATGGTAGCATACGACAGCTACCACTCGACCTTGTCGTAGTACCGCCACTGCGCCATGTCCCTGTTCTTCGCCAGGCTCAGGTAGTAGCTCAGCCACTCCAGCTCGACGAAGAGGGTGAAGGGCGTGAGCAGGTTGTCCACCTCGCCGCCCTGGCTGTCGAGGACGATGCCCCGGACGCCGTTCTGGGTGCTCCAGTTGACGACCGCCCTCTCAAGCTCCCCCTCGTTCCCCCTGCCACGCAGGAAGATCGCCGGAGTCCCCGGCGCGAACATCTCCACCGGCCCGTGGCGGAACTCCGAGTAGTTGACCGGCGTTGCGTGAACCCAGCACATCTCCTGGAGCGTGCATATTGCGTACTGGTAGGCGAGGCCCCAGTTGATGCCGCCGCCGAGGACGAACATCTCCCCGTCGTCCTTGAACCTGATAGCCGTCTTCTTCGCGAACTCCCTCGCCTTCGGGATCATCGGCAGAAGCACGCTCGGCAGCGACTCAGCCGCCTTGATCATCCTCCCGCCCACCTCGAAGCCCTTCTCCTTCAGCACGGTGCCGAAGAGCAGGTAGAGGGTCGTGAGCTTCCCTATGGTGACGCCGCGGGCTCCGGTGCCGAAGCCTATGTCCGCCGCCTTGTTGACGACGGAGTCCTGCTTCTGGCTAAGCCCCATCGTGAAGGCGCCGTTCTTCTTCGCCCACTCCAGCGCCCGCATGACCTCCTTCGTCTTACCGCTCTGAGTGATGAAGACGCAGGCCGATCCCTCGTTCGCCGCCCACGGCACGCGTTCGAGGAACTCCCAGCCGCTGTACTGCAGCACTGGCACGTCCGAGTACTTCTCCGCCAGGTACCTGACGGGGAACTGGACGCTGTAGCTCCCCCCGCTCCCCACGAGGTAGAACCTCTCCGCCTTCGCCAGCTCCCTCCCGAGCCGCTGTATCTCCACCTTGGCGCCGAGGACGGCCTTCAGGCTCGCCTCGGTCACCCCGTCCTTCAGCCAATCGGGACGATAGGACTCCTCAGTTAGATAGGTCACAGGTTCACCCACGAGCCCACACCATCAGGGTAAACGAATGTGGCGAGGATAAAGACTTGACGACGCACGGGAAGCGAATCCCCTCCGACTCCCAAGGAGCCCTATCATGGATTACCAAGTCACAAACAATATGAGTCAAAACGCCCCTAACCAGCCATGGAAAAATGGGTCCCCGTTGCGCTGATCGCACTCCTGCTCGTCGGGAGCGGCGGCGGCTACTTCCTCGCCTCGAACACGCTCCAGTCCCAGGTAACGTCGCTGGAGGGCCAACTCACCACCGCCCAGCAGCAGCTGAGCGAGAAGACAGACGACTACACCTCCCTGAACGACGACTATCAGGCGCTCTCACAGGAGAAGGCCTCGCTTGAGTCGAGCCGCGCCACGCTCCAGTCCACCTACGACTCCCTAAAGACCAGCTACGACACGCTGCAGACGAGCCGCGACTCCCTACAGGCCGACTACACCGCCCTCTCGTCGCAGTACGACACACTGCAGGCGGGCGTCGACACGGGCCTCGCGACGCTGTCGGCAGACTACGTCGGCCTCCAGAAGGATTACGACAGCCTGTCCCAGATGCTGGGTAGCGATGTCTACAGCACATTCGGTGACACGCAGATGCTCAACGACTTCTACAAGCTCACCCTCGCCGTGCGTAGCCTAAACGCCACACTCTGGGAGTACTGCAACGTCGTCTCCTCCTTCAAGAACACCCTCACGACGAGCGAGGTCTTGAAGATGGAGACCCAGGTGGGGAGCATCATAGGCTCCTCCACAGACGCCTGGGCCAACTACCAGAGGATACACGAGTACATCACCTCGAACGTCGACTACGTCCACGACACCGAGTCCCCCTACATCCACGGCTACACCTACAGAGACGTAAACGGCGTCCGATACCTCACAGACTTCGACGTCTCCACCATAGACAACTACGTGCAGACGCCGGAGTGGACCCTCCAGAACAAGCAGGGCGACTGCGACGACCAGGGCATACTCGAGTACGCCATGCTCCGGTACTACAACAAGTACATCGTCGGCACCGACTACAACCTATACCTCGCTGAGCTGGACTTCTCCGACGGGTCCGGGCACATAGCCGTCTTCATGCCCGTCTCGGGGGGGCAACTCACGATCCTGGACCCGGCGGGGAACTACCTCACCTCCACCTACTCCACGATAGCGTCGAAGGCCGCTGCCTCCGAGCTGGAGGCCTACAACTCCCACTGGTCCTCCACCGGCTCGATCACCCAGATCAGGCTGTACTACATCGACCCCGTCGACGGGAGCTACAACCTGGCCTCGGAGGGGACGAGGGCCCAGGTGGCCTCGTTCCTATCAAATTAGAAGTGACCCGTCTGGAAAAAGTGGCTGGGTCTAGATGTCGAGCTTGAGGGCTTCCTTGAGCCCCTTGTAGCGGTTCCTGATGGTGACCTCGGTGACGCCCGCGGCGTCCGCGATCATCTTCTGGGTCCGCTTCTCCTCGTTCATGACGCAGGCGATGTAGAGCGCCGCGGCGGCGAGGCCCATAGGGTCCTTACCGGCCGTGGTGCGCTTCTTCTCCGCCTTCTCGAGGATGTCGACCGCCGTCTGCTGGGTCCTCTCGCCGATGTTGACCTTCGCCGCGATCTTGGGGACCCTGTACTGGGCCTTCGGGATCGGCATCTGGATTGTCAACTCGCGGAGGAGGAGCCTGTAGCAGCGGGCGAGGTCCTTCTTGTCGATGGTGGAGACCTTGGCGAGTTCGCGGAGTGTTCTAGGCGTCCCCGTCGCCCTGCACGCGGCGTAGAGGCTGGCGGCGGCGATGGCTGAGATGCTGCGGCCCCTGACGAGGCCCTTCTCGAGCGCCTTCCTGTAGATGACGGCGGCGCGTTCCTTCACCTGCTTAGGTATATGGAGCTTGTCGCAGAGCCTGCTCAGCTCGGTCATGGCGTGGCTGAGGTTCCTGTCGACGCTGCTCTGGTAGCTGCTCCTTATGTGCCACTTCTTTAGGCGGAGCATCTGGAACATGGTCTTGCTCGGGATGGTGCGGCCGAAGGCGTCCTTCCCCACCTGCCCGATCATGGTGCTGAGCCCCTTGTCGTGTACGCTGAAGCTCAGCGGCATGCCGACGCGGCTCCTGCTCTCCCTCTCGTCCTGGCTGAAGGCCCTCCACTCGGGGCCGTCGTTCAACATGTTGTCGGCCATGACGAGCCCGCATCCACCGCAAATCTTCTCACCGGTGTCGTTGTCGATGATGACGTTCTTAGAACCGCACTCTGGACACGTGTCGCTGGAAGCCTGCTCGGTCTTGACTATCATTGTTTTTCCCCTTTCCTACGCGCTTCTGCGCGGAATATTCCGATTAAGATCGGAATTGGGTTCCGCTACCCATAGAGTATGGCATCAGTCCGACACTAGTATATAATACTTATCAACATACTTACTATAGCGCCCCCTGTAAATAGGAGGGTCTATAGCATTTACTAGTATTGACGGTAATCAAAAAGGGGTAGTTTCAGTATTCTAAGAATATTACACGTTGAAAAACCTGACATTTAACCGTTTCTGCGGTTTTCTGCCTCGCCGTCGTGTTTTTTACATCGTCGCCCGCGCGCGGGCAACGCTTTAATGGCGCGGGGGCGGAATACCGCCCATGAGTGAAGTCCCGAAGGTTCCCATAGCCGTCATCGGTGGCTCGGCTAACATGAACGCGAAGTTCCCCGAGGACTTCCCCGGAGTCGAGTTGATCACCAGAGACGTCGTCTACGAGACGCCCTTCGGGCCATCCGCGCCCTTCACGCACGCCAGGGTAAACGGGCGCGAGTTCCTCAGCGTCCCCTTCCACGGGATAACCAAGAACATCAGGAACACCGAGCCGAACAGCGCAGGCGAGCGCGTCTTCTACGTCCTCTGGAGGGCGGGGGTCAGGAAGATACTCGGCACGGCCCTGTGCGGCTCCTCGAACAGGCTGCTCGACCCGGCCGACGCCGTGGTACCCGACGGCTTCGTCGACTACACGACGAAGAGGTGCCAGGCCTTCTTCCGCAGCCTCGAGGCGAAGGGCGTCGAGGCGGAGAGGACGAGCTACCGACTCCACCAGGCCTTCTGCCCCGGGCTGAGCAGGAGCCTCTACATGAACGTGAAGAAGGCGGGTTTCCCGAGGACGTTCCAACGGGGCGTGGTCGGCGTCGCCGAGGGCCCCCACCTCGAGTCCCCCGACGAGGTCAGGATAAGGTACACCAACGCGGGGATAGACGTCGTCACCATGAACCTGGTCCCCGAGATATACTTCGCCAGGGAGATCGGCGCCTGCTACGCCTGCGTCGAGGTCGTCTCCAACTACGGCGAGGGCTGCGTCTCCACGACCTGGGAGGGGAAGATGGCGTTCAGCGACTTCCAGGCGAAGTGGGCGCGCCCCACGGGGCAGGCGCTCCTCGACACCGTCGCAGAGACGGACCCCGAGGACGAGGAGTGCGGCTGCCTAACCTACCGGTGGAAGTCGATCTTCGGGTGAGAGCCCCCCATTCTCTGCCCACATAAGATTTAAGTGCCCCAAGCCGGTTTACAACTTTCGGTTTACAACCGGTGTCTGCGAAAAAGAAGGGCTCCCAGAAGGACTTCGAGACAGTCGTAGGCGTCCTAGGGAACCCCGTCCGCCGCGACATCATAAAGAAGCTCAGCCAGGGCCCAGACTATACCCTCAGGCTGAGCAACGAGCTCAACATCAACCAGCAGCTCGCCGCCAAGCACCTCAAGGTCATACAGGACGCCGAGCTCGTCGACGTAGTGCGCCAGAAGAGCAGCCTCGGCGCCGACAAGAACGTATTCCACCTCAACAAGTTCTACAGCCTCCAGATAGACTTCAGCCCCAGCCTCTACAACGAGAGGCTGATCAGCTTCAACAACCCCCACCAGTGGATACAGGAGGACGACTACATGGAGAAGCTGGAGGAGCAGGTAAAGGACATCGATGATGAGGCCGAGGTAGACGACGTCTCACCGATCCGACAGATAATCAAGGTTATAGACGATGAGCTAGAGGGGCTCGAGAAGCGCCGCGCGAGGCTGCTCTACATCCGGAACCTAGCCCTCGGCGCGGCGCAGAACGCCCTCGAGGAAGTTGACAGAGCGAAGAGGCAGGTTATCCAGCACCTAATAGACCTCGGACCCACCAGCGTTGAGGCCCTCTCCAAGGCGTTCCAGATCGGCGGTGACACCGTCAAGGACATCATATCCGAATTGGAGCGCGAAGACATCGTCGAGAATCAGGACAACGTGGTGCACCTGAAGTACTGAGCGGCCACCACCCGGTGCCACCAAAAGCCTTTTTATACCGTAAGGTGTACAACTTTCGGTTTACAACCAAACGTGGTATACCGAGCATGGCTGCGGTTCGCCCGAGTCATGGTCGAACGGAGCCATACCCCGGATACCGAGT
>JAUYEB010000156.1 GCA_030691555.1 Candidatus Bathyarchaeota archaeon | reverse complement strand
GCCGGCGCTGGCGAGTGCTGACGTCGGGATCGCCATGGGCGCGATGGGGAGCGACGTCGCCTTGGAGACGGCGGACATAGCCCTCATGCAGGACAGGCTCGACAGGGTCCCCTACGCCGTCGACCTGAGCCGCGCCACGATGCGCCGCATCAGGGAGAACATCACGCTCAGCATAGTGGTGAAGCTCGGCGTCGCCCTGTTGGCGCTGCCGGGCATCGTGACGCTCTGGGTGGCCGTCGCGGTGGGCGACATGGGGCTCAGCCTAGCCGTGATACTTAACGCCCTGAGACTCGGTAGGATCAAGCCGGAGAAGGCGTAACTGTCGCTACCATAGATAACGGGAAAAAAATTTTTCCGTTTTCCTTGTTTAGCAGCTTCCTTAGAGCAGGGTTACTATAGCTACGCCTAGTACGACGAGGGTCGAGCCTGCTATGGTCCTCGTGGTGAGTTTCTCCTCCCTCATCAGGAGGCGCGTCGTGATGAGGGCGAAGAGGGGGTAGCTGTAGACGATGGTGGTGACGACGCTGACGGGGCCGGTCTCTAGGGCCGCCATCATGGCGAGCCAGCCTACGCTGCTGAGCACGCCGGTGGCCGCGAAGCAGGCGAGGCTCTGGCGGCCTATGCCGAGGTCGCGGGTCTGTCCCGTGGCGGCGAGGTAGGCGGAGATGAAGGCGAGGCCGGCGACGGCCCCGGTCGTTGCGCTGAGGAAGGGGTCGGGCTGGAGAAGGACCCCCGACTTGCTCGCGATGTTGCTCAGCGAGTAGGCGAGGGCGGAGGCGAGGCCGACGAGGAGCGCCCTCTCGATCCTGAACCCCGTGGCGCCGCTGATGAGGGCGACTCCCAGGGCGACCGTGGCGGCCCCGGCGAACGTCGCGAGGTCGGGGCTCTCCGAGATGATGGCAATGGAGAGGAGGGTGGTTATGACGGGGCTGCTCCCGATGAGGGCGCTCGTCTTCGCGACGCCCAGCCCCCTCATGGCGACGAAGTTTAGGAGCCTCGCGACGCCGAGGCTGAGGACGCCGCCGAGGGCGAAGTAACCCACGGCCAGGAGGTTGAGCTGGGGCATGCGCGTGAGGAGGAGCGCCACGAGGATGACCGTCTGGATCGCAACGCTGTAGAAGGCGGCGACTATTGGCTTCGCGCCCCTCATCCCCCTCGCTATGAGGGTCACGCCGAGGGCGTTCGTTATGGAGGTCACGAGCGCGAGGGCCTCGAAAAGCAATGGGGTCAACACCGACTGGGCGGAATCTTCTATTAAAACATCTGATCCCCGATCACTCATGGAGCCCGTGATTCGCACCGAGATGCGACCCGGGGACCTGGGCGAGATAGTGCGCCTCCACGGCGTCCTCTACGCGGAGGAGTACGGCCTCGACAACACCTTCGAGGCATACGTGGCGGGCCCCCTCTCCGAGTTCGTCCTCTCCGAGGACAAGCGGGGGGAGAGGGTCTGGGTCGTCGAGGTAGGCGGAAAGGTCGCCGGCTGCATAGCCATCGTGCGAAACGGCGAGGGCGTCGCCCAGCTCAGGTGGTTCATCCTCACCCCCGAGACCCGCGGCCGGGGCCTCGGCAAGCGCCTCATGGAGGAGGCCGTCGAGTATAGCAGGAGCGCCGGCTACAGGCGGATAATCCTCTGGACCTTCAGCGAGCTGGAGACCGCCATCACCCTCTACAGGCGCTGGGGCTTCGAGAAGACGGAGGAGAAGGCCCACCGCATCTGGGGCAGGGACCTCGTCGAGGAGAAGTACGAGCTCGAACTAAGCTGACCGCCCGCTCTTCAGGACCCTGGCGATGTTGCCGCGCAGGATCGCCTCGCGCTCGACGTCAGTCAGGACCGCCGACTCTCTGATCCTCCTCACCGGGTCCTCGACCGCCATGGGCGCGGGCCAGTCGGTGCCCAGCACCACGTTCTCGATTCCCACGGCGTCAATGAGGAACCTGAGGTTCCTGTCGGTGAAGGTCGCGGCGTCGTATAGGAACCTGCCGAGGTACGTGCTGGGGCGGTCCCTCGCCCTGCCCCTGTACTTGGGGAAGGCGTCCCAGCCCCTGTCCATCCTGTCGACGGCGTAGGGAACGTAGCCACCCGCGTGGCCGAGGCAGACGACGAGGCCGGGGTGCCTGTCCATGACGCCGCCGAAGACGAGGCAGCCGAATGTGAGGGTTCTGTCTACTAGGTTCCCCACGGTGTTTGGGAGGAAGTAGTTCTTGGTCCTCATCGTGACGGTGGTGGGGCCGCCCTGGTGGACGAGCAGGAAGGCGCGGTGCCTCTCCGCCGCGGCCCAGAATGGCTCGAAGAACGGGTCGTCGTATGTCCGCCCGTTGACGTGGTCGTCTATCATGAATCCCCTTAGCCCGAGGCGCATCCCGCGCTCCATCTCGGAGAGGGTCAGCTCGGCGTCCTGTAGCGGCAGCGTCCCCAGCCCCATGAACCGCGTTGGGTAGGACTTCGCCATCTCGGCGACCTCGTCGTTGCACTCCGCCGCTATGGAGGTCGTGACGCCCGGGTCCTTGTCGTACTGGTAGAAGCAGTCGGTGGGGGAGACGAGCTGCACGTCGACGCCGAGCCCGTCCATCTCCTCGATCCTCCTCTCGGGGTCCCACAGGTTCTTGGGGTTGTCGAGCTCGCCGTCCTCCGCCGTCATGCCGTGCCAGTCTCGGCCCGACTGGACCGCCTCCCTGAACCGCCTCGGCGTGACGTGGGCGTGGACGTCCACTATCGGGCTCGCCTTCATGCCTGACCCACACCCAAACCTCCCCCCGGGGCGTATATAATCGGGTCGGGCACGCTGAGCCTAAAGGTTAAAGGCGTAGTTCTCGTTCGTCTCTACGGCATGTCCGACGACGAGCTGGAGCGCCTCAAGAGGAAGAAGATGCAGGAGATGCAGAGGCGCATGGCCACACACCAGGCCACGCAGGCAGCCCAGGCCGCCGAGAAGGAGAAGCCGAAGGAGCCCGGCAACGACCAGCTCCTCGACCGCATCTTCGGCGACAGGGCTTGGGAGGTCTGGCGCGCCGCCAAGGAGCAGTTCCCCCAGGTAATGCCACAGGTCGAGACCGCCCTCGTCGACGCCATAAAGCAGGGCAAGATAGCCGAGAAGATAGACGGCGGCAGCCTCGCATCGTTCCTACGCCAGCTGGGGCTCCCGCTCAGGCTGAACACCCAGATAAGATTCGCGGAGCACGGCGAGCTCAAGACCCTGGAGCAGAAGCTCAAGAGCAACGAGTAAGCCCGCACGCCCGGACATTAGGGTGAAACAGGGGTCAGTAGTTCTCTGCGAGGAGCTCGTAGTAGCTCTGCGCGTGCTTGCACGCCGGGCAGACCTCCGGAGCCTCCTTCCCCTCGTGGACGTAGCCGCAGTTCCGGCACTTCCACTCGGTGGCCTCGCCCCTCTTGAAGATGGTGCCCGCCTTCACGTTCGCGAGGAGCCTCCGATACCTCTTCTCGTGCCTCTCCTCGACCTCGGCTATCTCCTTGAAGCTCTCCGCCACCTTTTCGAGGCCCTCACTCCGGGCGACCTTCTCGAAGGCCGGGTAGAGGGTCCCCCACTCCATCTTCTCCCCCTCCGCGGCGGCGAGGAGGTTCTCGGCGGTGGTCCCGATCCGCCCCGCCGGGTAGGAGGCGGCTATCTCGACGTCGCCCCCCTCTAGGTGCTTGAAGAAGACCTCGGCGTGCTCCCTCTCGTTGTCCGCCGTCTCCTGGAAGATGCCCGCGATCTGCTCCAGGCCCTCGCTCCTCGCCGCGTTCGTGAAGTAGGTGTACCTGTTCCTCGCCTGGCTCTCGCCCGCGAACGCCTTGAGCAGGTTCTTCTCGGTCTCCGATCCCTTCAGCTTGGCCATGGTATCCTCAACGATAGAATTCGGTGCCCCCGTTTAAAAACGGCGCCCCACGGGGAGACGATATGTAGAATCGACGGCAAACTCGCGGGGTCAGGGCTCATCGACGGTGAGGTGGTACCTTTTCATCGCGTAGGGGATCGTCAACCCCCAGATCACGTTCGTTGCCAGGACGATCCCGAAGGTGAGCGCCTTGATCTCCTCCCCGTGGAGGAGCCCCAGACCCGAGATCGACAGGGCTAGAACCACCGAGACCGCCCCCCTGAGCCCGGTCCACCAGAGCCCCATCCTCCAGTCCCACGGGATCGCCTTTTCACTCAGACGCCCCATCAGCGCCGCCAGGCCATGGACCTTCAGATACCTAGCCGCGAGGATGAACAGGGTCAGCGCCGTGATCGGGAGCATGTGGCTTGCGAGAAGCTCGGGCAGCAGGTTTAGGCCGATGAAGATGAATGCTATGCTCGACGCGACGAAGCCTATGAAATCCCAGAAGACCACGTAGTCCTCGTAGGTGCTGTCGATGAGGCCGCCGTACTTGTTGATCCTGTAGTTGATTATGAGGCCCGCCACTATGGTCGCGATTACGCCGCTCGCCCCGAACTCGTCGGCGAGCCTGTAGATGCCGAAGGATAGGAAGAAGCAGAGGAGCAACTCGACGAATTTGTCGTCGGTCCTCTCTATGAGGAAGTGGACTAGGTAGCCCCCCGCTATCCCGAATGCGACGCCGCCGACGATGGAGATCAGGGCGATGCTCCCGAACTCGAACCCCGTGATCGACCCGTTGGCTAACAGGGTTAAAGCCAGCGAATAGGCGACTACGGCGACCCCGTCGTTGAAGAGCGCCTCCCCCTCGACGATGAGCTTGAACTCGCTGTTCACCCTCCTCTCCTTGAAGGCGGAGAGCACCGCGATGGGGTCCGTCGGCGACACGATGATGCCGAGGAGCAGCGCCTCGATGGGGGCGAAGTCGAGTGCGTAGAAGGCGAAGAGGCTGACGGCGGCTAGCATGAGCAGCGTCCCCAGGATCGAGTAGCTGAACACCACGTCCACCTCCCTCGTCAGCCCCTCCACGTCCAGCTTCAGCGCCGCCTCGAAGAGGATCGGCGGCAGCAGGATGGAGACGAAGACCTGGGGGGAGAGATCGGGCAGGGGTATCCTCGGGTACGTTGCCGCGAAGAGCCCGGCCAGGATCAGGCCGATGGTGTAGGGGAAACGGAGGCGCCTAGTGATCAGCGTGATGGCGATTACCACTAGGAGTATGTTGAGAAAAGCGTCGAACTGGCTGAACTCCGCCAAGGCCTCGCCCCGCGGAGATGTCGGAGGCACAGCCTAAAAGCGATAAGGAGCAGTGATACATCTTCGGCGCCCTACTTGGTCCTCACCCTCACGGCCCCAGCTCCGACCCCATGTGGTGCCGCGGAGATCACAGGGGCTCGACGCTCGACGCCTTGAAGCTCATGTAGACCTCTGAGCCGACGTTGAGCCCCATCTCGACGAGGCTGCGCCGCGTTATCTGCACGGTGAAGACGCGCCCAGCGTCTATCTTGAGGCGGATGATCGAGCCGAGCTCCTCCACGGCGACTATCCTGCCACTGTACTCGTTGCGGGCGCTCGTCTCTATGAACTGCTTCGAGAGTATGATGTCCTCGGGGCTTATCCGGACGGCGACGCGTCCCTCCCTGTCGAAGGCGGCGTGTATCACGACCCCCCCGCCGACGTCGACCTGCGCGACGCCCTGCACCACGGTGGAGACGCCTGAGAAGACGTTCTCCGCGAACCGGGGGTCGGCGAAAAGTGCGCCTGTCTCCCCCTCCCCTATCATCTTCCCCCCCTCGAGCTGGATGACGTGTCCGGCGAGCCTCCTCACCTGGGCGTAGTCGTGGGTAGCGACCACCACCAGCCGCCTCCCCGCCTCCTCGGCGATAATATCAGATATTATCGAGGCGTTCGCCGGGTCGAGGTTCGAGGTCGTTTCGTCGAGCAGGAGCGCCTTCGGGTCCAGGACGAGGGCGCGCGCGAACGCCACCCTCTGCTGCTCCCCCCCGGAGAGCTTGCGGGCGTCCTTCGGCTCGAAGCCGGGGAGCCTGACGCGTTCGAGGGCGTCCCTCACCCTCGCCACGATCTCCTCCTCCGGTACCCCCCTGAGCCTGAGCCCGTAGGAGACGTTCGATGCCACGTCCCCCCGCAGGAAGAGGGCGGCCTGGAATATCATGGTGGCCTCTCTTCTCAGCGTCGCCGCCTTGCGCGGGTCGACCACGCCGCCCCTGTACAGGAGCCTCCCGGAGGAGGGGGGCTCGAGGCCGGCGAGCAATTTGAGGAGTGTGGTCTTACCCGCCCCGCTCTGCCCGATGACGCCGAGTATGGAGCCGTCGTCCACGCTGAGATCGATGCCGCTCAGCGCCTCCTTGGCGCCGTAGCGCCTACCAGCCGCTTCGAGCCTGTAGATCTCCAAACCAGCGACTCCTCCCGACGTAGCCGACTACGAAGTTCAGCGACAGGACGACGGCGAGCAGTATGAAGCTGAGGGCGAAGCTCAGCCCGAGCTCACCCTTGGCGGTCTCCAGGGATATGGCGGTCGTCAGCACCCTGGTGAGGCCCCTGATGTTCGCTCCGAGCATCATGGCGATTCCCAGCTCGGCGAAGGCCCTGTTGAAGCTCGAGACGAGGGCGAGTGAGACGCCCCCCCACGCCTCCCTGAGGACCGCCATCGCGGTCTCGAAGTCCGAGGCCCCGAGTGTCCTGACGAGGTCCCGGAGCTTCTCGTCCTTCGCCTCTATGGCGCTCGCGGTGAAGCTGACGATTATGGGTATGATGAGCACGGCTTCCCCTACGGCGATGCCGGGGACCGTGTAGAGCAGGTCGAGGACCCCGAGGGGGCCGTCCCTGCTGAACATCGCCCAGAGGAAGAGGCCGAGTGAGACCGTGGGGACGCCGACGAGGGCGTTGAAGAGCACCTTGACGAACTCCCTGCCCCTGAAGGAGCCCATGCCGATGACTATGCCGAGCGGGAGCGCGACGAGCGCCGCCATCACGGTCGCCATGCTCGACGTCTGCAGGCTCCGAACCGTGATCTCCACGACCTGCTGGTCCCCGGTGGCGATCAGGTGCCACGCCTGCGCGACTCCGTCGACGATGGGCTGCCAGCTCAAAAACGGTCCCTCCAAAAAGGGGGCGGGCCATCCCCCTTAACCGTATAGGTCGCCCGCGTTGAGGCGGTACGCCGTCGGGCAGTCCGAGCCCTCGATGTAGGCGTAGTCCCTCACCCACTGGATGAGGTTGGTCTCCGTGTTCGCCTCGAGCGTCGCCACCCAGGGCTTGAAGAGCGCCTGGCCATACTCGGTGACGCCGTAATCCCTGAACAGCGTCTGCCCCTCGTCCGAGGCGAGGTACCTGACGAAGGCCATGGACGCGTCGTAGTGGCCGCGCGTGTTCTTCGCGGGGTTACAGACGATGGCCGAGTAGACGTTCAGGGTGTCCTTGCCCGAGTCGACGACCTTCACGAGGCTGATGAGCCCGCTGGCCGAGTTCTTCAGGAAGCTTCCGATGTCGGTGATCGTGTAGCCGTCCTTCTGGTCGGCGAGCTGGAGGGTGGCCGTCATCCCCGCGCCCGCCTCGTAGTACCAGGGCG
>JAUYEB010000155.1 GCA_030691555.1 Candidatus Bathyarchaeota archaeon | reverse complement strand
CGAGTACCCCCTCAGCCTCACCGCCCGCCTAGTCTTCGAGCAGAGCTACAGCGGGGTAGAGGGAGACTCGGCCTCAAGCACCGAGCTCTACGGCATCCTAAGCGCCCTAAGCGGGAAGCCCATAAAGCAGCACCTCGCCGTCACAGGCTCCGTCAACCAGAAGGGCGAGGTCCAGGCCATCGGCGGCGTCAACGAGAAGCTCGAGGGCTACTACCAGCTCTGCAAGGCGAGGGGGCTCGACGGCGACCACGGCGCAGTGATCCCCGCCAGCAACGTCAAGCACCTGATGCTGAAGCAGGAGGTCGTCGACGCCATCAAGGACGGCAAGTTCCACATCTACCCCGTCTCAACAATCGACGAGGGCATCGAGGCCCTCACCGGCGTAAAAGCGGGCGCCCCCGGCAAGGATGGCAAGTACCCAGCGGGGACGATAAACCGCCTCGTACAGGATCGCCTGGTCGAGATGGCGGAGAAGGTCAAGGGGTACAGCGAGGAGTAGGAGACAGCAAACTCTTTTTCTTCTACTACTCCTCCCCTATCTACGGCGCGTCTAGATGGAGAAGGTCTGGGACGTCATCGTCATCGGCGCCGGACCGGCCGGTTTGACGGCCGGGATCTACGCGGCTCGCCACGGTCACAGCACCCTGTTGCTCCACAACGGCAAGATCGGGGGTCGAGCCCTCGAGGCACACATGATAGAGAACTACCCCGGCTTCCCCCAGGGGATGACGGGCGCGGAACTCATGGAGCTCTTCCACCAGCAGGCTTCAAGGTTCGGCGTAGAGTTCAGACACGAGACAGTCATCGGGCTCGCCGACGCGGGGGACCACAGGATAGTCTCCACGCGGGGCGGTTACCACCAGGGGAAGACCGTCATACTCGCCACGGGCATACAGAGGAAGCAGCTGAGCATCCCCGGCGAGATGGAGTTCAAGGGCCGGGGCGTCAGTTACTGCGCCATCTGCGACGGCCCCTTCTTCAAGGACAAGATCGTCGCCGTCATAGGCTCCGGTCACGAAGCCGTGGCCGACGCGCTCCACCTCACCGACACCGCAAAGAAGGTCTACGCCATCCCGGGGGCGAAGGGCTACAGCGAGAGCTACGCCGAGCTCCCCGTGCTCCGCTCAAACCCGAAAGTCGAGATCATCGAGGGGCACGACATCTCCGAGATAAGTGGGAACGAGTTCGTCACAAACATAAAGTTCACGGGGAGCAGCGTCGAGAAGCTCGACGTCGACGGGGTATTCATCCTACTTGAACATGTCTCAACCTCGAACATACTGGTCGAGGCCGGTATCGACGCCGATGAGGGCGGATGCGTCATCGTCGACAGGGGCCAGCACACCAACCTCCCCGGCGTCTACGCAGCGGGGGACTGCAGCTGCACAGGGTGGCAGGTCGTCACCGCGGCCGGGGACGGCGCCAAGGCGGCATTGTCCGCGATGAAGTACCTCAAGCAGGGAGGGACCCGATGATCAAGATAGAGTACTTCCACAACCCCGTCTGCCCATACTGTCCCGCAGCGAAAAGCCTGTTGACAAAGGTCATCGAAGGACTCAGCGATGTTGAAGTAGTCGATGTCGACACCTACACTGAGGAGGGCATCAAGCGGGGGATGGCTCTGAGCCTCATGGCTGTGCCGGCAGTAGCCATCAACGGCGTAGTCAAGCTAACGGGATGGCCCTTCGAGGCCGAGGACCTCCTCGCCTACATCGACGAAGCCCGCGTAAAACAGCGCTGATCGTTAGCGTTTTAACATACATCGGCTTCAGGACCCCATCAAGGGTCTAATAGCATGCGTTACTCAATCAACGCAGTCAAGGCTAGGGAAATCCTAGACAGCAGGGGTAACCCGACGATCGAGGTCGAGGTCTCAACGGAGGGCGGCGTAATGGGCTCAGCCGCCGTACCCAGCGGGGCCTCAACGGGCATCTACGAGGCGGTGGAGCTACGCGACGGGGGGAAGCGCTTCGGAGGTAAAGGCGTCGCCAAGGCGGTGGATGCCGTCGTGAAGATCATCCAGCCCAAGGTAAAGGGTATGGATGTCAGGCACCAGAAGGAGATCGACTCCACCATGATCGCCCTCGACGGTACCGAGAACAAGTCCAAGCTAGGGGGGAACGCGATTCTCGGCGTCAGCCTCGCGTGCGCACGCGCCGCCGCGGCCTCGGAGGGGCTACGCCTCTACGAGCACATTGACAAGAATGCGAGCCTCCTCCCCCTCCCATTCTTCAACGTCATAAACGGGGGCAAACACGCCGGGAACCAGCTCGACTTCCAGGAGTTCATGATAGCCCCCATCGGCGCCGGTAACTTCCACGAGGCCATCCGGATGGGCGCCGAGGTCTACCAGACCCTAAAGGCTCAGCTGCAGAAGGCCTACGGCAAGAGCGCCATAAATGTCGGCGACGAGGGCGGGTTCGCGCCCCCACTCAAGACGCCCGAGGAGGCGCTCGAAGTACTGTACAAGGCGATCGAGGACGCCGACTACTTACGTGAGGTTAAGATTGGCCTCGATGTCGCCTCGAGCACATTCTACAAGGACGATGCGTACACGGTCGCCGGGGTGAAGTACACAACGGGTGAACTCATCGAGTACTACAGAGAACTTGCCGCTGCATACCCAATAGTTAGCATCGAGGACCCCCTCCAGGAGGAGGACTACGAGGGCTTCGTCGAGGCGACCAAGCTGATCCCCACCCAGGTCGTCGGGGACGACCTCTTCGTCACCAACCCCAAGAGGTTAGCGAAGGGCATAGAGATGGGTGCCTGCAACGCCCTTCTCTGGAAGGTGAACCAGATAGGCACCCTGACCGAGGCGCTTGAGGCGGCCAGCCTCGCCATGAAGAACGAGTATGGCGTGATGGCCTCCCACCGCAGCGGAGACACGGAGGACCCGTGGGTGGCCGACCTCTCCGTCGGCATCGGATGTGGTCAGATCAAGTCGGGCGCCCCCGCCCGAGGGGAGAGGACTGCCAAGTATAACCAGCTCCTCAGGATCGAGGAGTGGCTCGGCTCCAAGGCGAGGTACCCGAAGGGTCTCTTCAGTTGACCCTGCGCAGTTCGGGGTGGCCTCAGGGTCACACACACCTGATTAAGCCACTTGCTAACTACAATGCAGGTTTCTTTGGGTGGTAGGCCCGCCGGGTGTTTGGGAAACGCATTGAAACCAGCCAAGCTGGCTCAATCCCGACGGGCACTACCAAGAGTAGCCGTCGTCGTGGCCGATTTAAACCTTACACGTCAATCGCAGGTAAAACTAAATTCGGTGGCGCTGGGTATATAATCGATGGGCGCCCTAGTCGTTGTGGGCTGCCCAGATTGAGACCGATCCCGCCGATGATCACTGCCAGGGTCGCAAGGCAGATACTCGGAGGCAATATGAGGGTCTCCCTTGATCTGGGTCTCACAGTATCCGAGGTCTCCCTGAAGGACGACTCGGCCGATCTAGTCGGGCACGTGGTTACTGTTCGGGACCTAGAAAAGGTGGCGGAGAGGGAGGACGCGGTCTTCTTCCCAGGGGACGGGTCGATGTACCAGGTCGCCGTGTCGTCGACGAGGTTCTACAAGCTCGTCCCCACGGATGGCGCCCCGACCCTTGAGATCGACGGTGTGAGGATGCACCGGACAAAGGAGACAACACCCGACAGGGACACTGATGAGAAGCTTGAAGCCCTCGGTTTGAAGGGGGGCAGGGTCCTCGACACTTGCATGGGGCTCGGGTACACTGCCGTCGGTGCGCTAAGCAGGGGGGCAGAAGTCGTTGTCTCCGTCGAGAGGGAGCCCCCGGTCATCCGCGTTGCCGAGATGAACCCCTGGTCGAGGCGCCTCTTCGAGGGCGGCGTCAGCCTCATCCTCGGCGACAGCTTCCAGATAGTAGACGCCCTCCCCGCCGGGTTCTTCGACTGGGTCATCCACGACCCCCCGCGGCTCACCCACGCCGGCACCCTCTACAGCGGCGAGTTCTACAGGAAGCTGCACCGCGTCATGGCGGTGGGGGCGAGGCTCTTCCACTACACGGGGGAGCCCGGATCCAAGCACAGGGGGGTGGATCTGCAGAGGGGCGTGCAGAGGCGGCTCAAGGCCGCCGGCTTCCGGAGGACGCTTTACCACCCCAGTGTCATGGGTGTGACCTGCGAGAAGTGACTAGCCCTCGCCGAGAATCCTGAACAGCTCGTCCTGTCTGACGGGGTCTATGGTCTTCTGGGTGCCGTCAGTGCGGGTCAGTACCCTGCCCTCGGCCCTCTCCTTGACCTCGCCGATGATGGTGGCCTGAACACCTATGCCCTCGAGGGCGGCGAGGACCTTCCC
>JAUYEB010000139.1 GCA_030691555.1 Candidatus Bathyarchaeota archaeon | reverse complement strand
ATGTCGTCAATGTCCTCCAAACCGATGGAGAGACGCACGAAATCGGGTGTGACCCCGGAGGCGGCCTGCTGTTCGGCGGTCAGCTGCTGGTGGGTGGTGGTTGCCGGGTGAATGGCCAGTGACTTGGCGTCGCCCACGTTGGCCAGGTGCGAGAACAACTTCAGCCGCCCGATGAAGCGCTGTCCGGCAGCAGCCGTGCCCTTGACGCCGAACCCCAGAATGGCGCCGCAGCCCTTGGGCAGATACCTCTGGGCCAGTTGGTGCGATGGGCTGCTCTCCAGGCCCGGGTAGTTCACCCAAGACACCCGCGGATCCGACTCCAGGAACCTGGCGACGGCCAGGGTGTTCTGGCAGTGGCGGTCCATGCGCAAGGGCAGTGTCTCCAGCCCCTGCAGGAGGAGCCACGAGTTGAACGGAGCCTGGCAAGGGCCTAGATCGCGCAGCAGGTGGACCCGTGCCTTGACGATATAGGCAGCGGCGCCAAACACGCCGGTGTAGCTCACGCCGTGGTAGCTGGGGTCCGGCTCCACCAGGTCCGGGAAGCGGCCCGAACTGGCCCAGTCAAAGCGACCGGAGTCTACGATGGCGCCACCGATGGTGGTGCCGTGGCCGCCGATGAATTTGGTCGTGGAGTGGATGGCGATATCAACACCGTGGTCAAAGACGCGGCAGAGGTACGGGGTGGCGAAGGTGTTGTCCACCAGCAGGGGTAGTCCGGCCGCGTGGGCGATATCGGCGATGGCGCGCAGATCAGGCACGATGAGCTGCGGGTTGCCCAGGGTCTCCACATACAACGCTTTGGTCCTGGGGCTGATGGCGCGCCGGAACGACTCCGGGGCGGTGGCGTCCACGAAGCGGGTCTTGATTCCCAGCCTGGGGAGGGTATGGTCAAAGAGGGTGAAGGTGCCTCCGTAGAGCGAGCTGGCCGCCACGATCTCATCGCCCGCGCCGGCCAGGTTCAGGATGGCCAGGGTTTCCGCGGCCTGGCCGGACGCGGTGGCCACCGCGCCGATGCCGCCCTCCAACAGAGTGAGGCGTTTTTCAAAGACATCGGTGGTTGGATTCATGATGCGGGTGTAGATGTTGCCGAATTCCTGAAGGGCGAAGAGCCGCGCAGCGTGGTCGGTATCCTTGAAGACATAGGCGGCTGTCTGGTAGATGGGGACTGCCCGGGAACCGGTGGCCGGGTCGGGCTCCTGGCCGCCGTGCAGGGCCAGGGTGTTGAATCCATAGGTGCGTTCGCTTGTCATGTCAGAGTCCTCCGTATGGCTTGTTGGTTTCGGTCTGGAGGGGTAGGGCGGGGTGCAGGCCAGGGTCGGCAGCCAGTGGCCTGGGGGCCAGGAGGGACAGCGTGGTGTCGCAGGCAACAAAACGCCCCCTTCCTGGCATAGAGTATGGAGAAAGAGGGCAACGCTGCGCATCCTCTCATCTTCCAGAACGATCTGCCGGAATTGGCACCGTGTGCTATGCACCGGTTGCCGAGGTTTCACAGGGCCGGTCCCTCCACCTCTCTGGATAAGAGTACGGTATTCGGTTGTTGCGGGGAATATACCACAACCGACGGCGAATGTCAATAGGTTCCGCCGGTCCCCAATCCGCAGATCGCGTCTACGGTCGCAGGACAGGCGGTGTGGCAGGCGTTTAGGATGATAAATTCAGGTGCGCGGGCGGCTGTGCGGGCCGTTTCTGCAAGCTATGGGGACTGGAAACTGGAACTTGGGGCGTTTTCGGGCTCAGGCGGCTTCGTCAGGCAGGCAACATCCTCCGGACTCCCGGTGAAATCTGCTCGGCAGACCGCTACTGACCAGGTCAGGCTGCTTGCCAGGCTAACCTTCGCAATCGCCGTAACCCGGGACCAATGACCTCCTCCAGCACACGGCTGATCACCTTGATCACCACCTGCCCTGTCCGAGAGACCACCGTGCCCACGTGTTCGAAAATGGCGAACCGCAGCCGCTTGGGCCGCGCATGGCGGTAGTCCTCATCCAGCGCGGTTGCCGACAGCAGCGTCAGCAGGTTGCTGGTCAGCACCTGCAGGCGTAGCCACGCGGCGTTGGCCCCGAACTTTGCGCTGGGATACACCCCTGCTGCCAGCTCATCTTTCAGTACACGGTGCGCGGTCTCCACCGTCCCGGCCTTGCCGCGCTGCCACTCCAGCAGTTGACGGCCTGGCGTTTCCCAATCGTTGGTGACCACGGCGAATATCTTCACGCCAACCCCGTCGGAGAATAGGCGCCCCTGCGGCGAACGGACGCGGATGGCCAAGTAGCGATAGGGCTGCCCGTCCCGCCGCTCCGCCTTCCGCCCCGGCACGAAGTCCACCTCCGCCCATTCCCGCACGAAGCCGTCAGGCTCGACCTGCCACGGGCGCCAGTCCTCGATCCTTAGCTTGTCCACGGCCTGGCGCAACTGCATGCTCATGTCCGCGCCAACGGCGAACTTCCACCCCAACGCGGACCAGCGCGCCAGGTTCTTCTCCTCGTAGGCCGCCGTATCCGACCGCACGCGCACCTCCCAGCCGTCCGCCCGCGCTGGCAAGGTGGCGTAGGCTACATCCACCAGATCGGCGATGCCCACAGAGGCCGGTACGTTGCCATCGCGGAACTGGTCGGCCAAGATCAGCCTCGTTTCAGCCCAGACTACCACCAAGGGCTGGAAGCCCCGATATCCCTCGTAGGTCGGCAATGCCTCTCGTTTCGACGATTCCACCAAGTGCGCGTCCACGTCCAGCGTCACCTGCCGTGGCGGTTTCACCTCCGCCACGTACGATCGCACACTCCGGGCCACGATGGCCGCCAGCCCCGCCAGCCGCGGCGATTCCTGCGGTATGAAGCTCCCCTGCTGGGGCCGCCCGGTCAGGGCATCCTCATCATGGTACTGCTCTAACCAACTCCGCAGCGTGGAGGGCGCCGGCATTTCGTACCCCAGAATCGCCGCCAACCCCCGGTCCTGCCGCAAGACCTGCATGTCGTCCATGCACTCCCCACCCAGCGTTGAGTGCACCACCACCGATTCCACCATCTGGCCCTGGCTCAGACCCTTGGGGTTCTTCTTGCCGGGCATAACGCGGTCCGCCACAGCCAATACCCCGCTGCGCCGCACCACCTCGACCACCAGGGAAACCCCAGCATGGCCGGTGACTTCCTCATTCAGGCCCCCGACATACTCCACTTCCACACCCGAAGGCGCAAACCGCTCCTTTCGCTTCACGACACCACCTCCAGAGCACAGTCTATCACAACTCCGACTGTTTTGCTAGAGGCCGGCTGCTACTATCGCGCGCATACCGAAGCGAGAATCTGCGGATTGGGGCCGGTGTTCCGCGAATGGCCCTGCCGTCTCGGGGCGCGCCCCGGGGGCGGGCGAGGAAATGTGAAGGCTCTTTTTCGCGAAAATGTCAAATGCCCCCATTGACATTTTGTGATTTTTTGATATAATGCGATTGGTGGGACAGGTACCATAACGATTCGATCGGATTGAGGCTGCCTCTGGGGTCGCTCGCAGCATGGGGATGGCCGCCGTTTGGTCTGGACGCCGGCCGCGGCTGGTGCGCCATCTTTTGGTCGCCCCGAGGCGGTTCTTTGTCCCAACTTCCAGCAGGTTGAACGCCCACGAGATCAAGCCGTCATCCCTGGTCCCGTTTTCCGCCAGGTTCGCGCGCTTTGACCGGCTCACCGATAATCAAGGAGGGCTGCAATGGATAAGAAAATACTGGAGTTTCTCAATTTCCTCGCCACCGAGAAGGGTTTCTCCAACAACACGCTGGTGGCCTATCAGAACGACCTGCGCCAGTTTTACGAGTACTCGCTTCAGCAGGCGCAGGGCGGGCAGGAGGCTGCCGTGGTGGTGACCGAGGGCCAGATTGTCTGGAACAGTGTGGCCAAGTTCCAGATTCTGGCGTTCGTCCTCCACACCAAGGAGAAGGAGTATGCCCCGGCTACAGTGGCGCGCAAAATCGCGGCCATACGGTCGTTCTTTCACTTTCTTGTCTCCGAGGGCCTTGTGAAGGACGATCCCACCGCCACGCTGGATTCGCCGAAGGTGGGCAAGAACCTGCCGAAGCCCATCTCGGTAGATGAGGTAGCCCTGCTTCTGGCGCAGCCAGTGAGAGGCCCGACGGCCTCGCCCGAATCGCTGCGTGATGCGGCGATGATGGGACTCCTCTACGCCACGGGAATGCGGGTGAGCGAGTTGGTGGCCCTGGACATTGATGATATGAACCTGGCGGCGGGTTATGTCCGCTGCATTGGCAAGGGATCCAAGGAGCGCATCATCCCCGTTGCTCCATCGCAGGTGGAGACGACCCGATCGTACCTGGAAGAGGGCAGGCCGAAGCTGGTTCGCTCCTCGGATGAGGCCGCTCTCTTCTTGAACCACCGCGGCTATCGGCTCACGCGGCAGGGGTTCTGGCTGATCCTGAAGGAGTATGCCAGAAAGGCTGGTATCACCAAGAACATCACGCCCCACACGCTGCGCCATTCCTTCGCCACCCACATGCTCAACAACGGGGCGGATCTGCGGACGGTTCAAGAGCTGTTGGGGCACGCCAACATTGCCACCACGCAGGTCTATACGCAGTTGACCAAGGATCACATTCGGGCGGCCTACAATAAGGCCCATCCTCGCGCAAGGTAGGGGCAGGCGGCGGCAGGCGCCAAGCGAGCAGCCGACCGGGCGGAGAGACAGGCTCGGGGCATGCACTTTGGAACCCGCAGGCTGTCCTGATGAATGACCATGGGTTACCTGGAAAACATCCTGGGCCAAAACGAGAAGGTGGTCTTCGCCACGCGCCAGCACTGGCTAGTCATTTGGCGCCCGCTCGTGTTCATGGCCATCGTGGCGGTACTGATTGTGGTGGCTGCCATCGCCCTGGTTCCCGTCACGGTGGGGGTCAGCCTCCTGGGGCTGGTGCTGCTGGTGGTGCCCCTGGGCCGGATGATCATGGTCGTGCTGGATTGGGTCAACGAAGAGTACATCGTGACAAACCGGCGCATCATTCAGACCGAGGGTGTCTTCAACAAGCACGTGGCAGACTCTTCGCTGGAGAAGGTCAACGACGTTGTGATGGACCAGACCTTCTGGGGCAGGGTCTGGGGATACGGCGACATCCAGATCATGACTGCCAGCGAGATCGGCGTGAACAAGCTGCACCAGTTGGCGAACCCTGTGCGGTTCAAGACCACCATGCTAGACCAGAAGGAGGCCATGAGCGACCCCGATGTGGCGCACCGGGTCAATCATGGCGACCCGAACTTGCCCCCCAGCCGCGAGGAGATCCCGGACCTCATTGCCGAGCTGGCTGCCCTTCGCGACAAGGGCATCCTCACCCCCGAGGAGTTTGAGAAGAAGAAGGCGGAGTTGATGGGGCGCATGTAGCCAATGGACAGGATGGAGAGGCGCCGCCTTCTGGCGGCTCTGCATGGCGTGCTGCTGGAGCGTCGCGGACCGGTGCCCCTGACTGAACTGGTCGCCGCGGTGCAACTGGCATCACCGCTGCCGGCAAAGGATCCGCGCGGGGCGGTTCGGCGAGTTGTGGGCGGCGGCCTGCATGCGATCCCGGTGGACGGCGGGCGCTGGGTGCTGATGGAGCACGCCCTGGAGGGCGCCGCGTTTCGCTGCACACCCCACCCGGAGGAGATCCAGCATGGCCGCCTCTACATTGCCTCGCGCTTCTCTCCATTCCTTCCTGTCTATCCAGCCCCTGCCACGGCTATCAGACTGGTTGACGCGGTGGCGGGCTTGGACACCGGCGCCGACATTGAGGACTCGCCGGCCTGCGCTCTTGACCTTACGGAGTGGTACCGCTCCCGCGGTTTCGCGGCCGGCGACAGCATCCTTGTCTCGGTGTCGTACTCAGAGGCCCTCACGTTTGGACTCTCGCACGAGCCGCTGTCGCGCCGGGATCCGGCGACAGCCAGCCGGACCCGAGTCTTCGCGGATGCGGCACTGGAGCTGCTGACGGGCTTGGGCCGCGAGGAAGCGCCGCTGGCAGCCCTGGTGCAGGGTGTCCTGGTTCGACATGAGGACCTGCTGCGTGCTCCGCCGGATGACTATCGGGACCTTTTCGCTCGCGACGGCCGCTTCCGGCTATTGGAGGGGGGCGTTGTCTCTCAAGTGGACTACCGCCGGCCGATAGACTACCTGCATCTCTTTCCCAAGTGGGGCCGAGGCAGCTTCCAGGCTCTCAACCCCGGTTACTTCACGCCCCTGGAGTCCGAGGAGGATGGGCACGCAGAGCCGGCCGGTCATTGGCTTCGCCTGGTGTCCGCCGAGGTGGGGGCTTTGGACCTGGCCGCCCGGCGGGCGACGCTGCGTGTGCACGCGGACAGTTCTGCCGGCGCTTTTCGCAGCGACGTGGAACTTGCTTTGCGCGCACATGCGCCGCTGGCCCGCTCCCTCCTGGCGACGCTGCGGAGCCGGTTCAAGCTGCTGGTGGCGGGCCAGGCGCCGGCCGGGCATGGCCGGGGAGGCGTCGCGGCCGTGGTGATGGAAAACGAGACTTCGGCAGTCCGGCAGATGACCGGCCTCCTGCGGTCTCTGGGCGAGGCCGCCGAAACGCCTGCTGACGTGGCTACCGTTCAGTCTCTGAGCCGGGCGCGCTTGGAGTTCACCGGCCCGCTGGCCTCATGAGTCAGAGCGCCCTCTCCTCATCCGATGCAGCGGCCTTTGGCGAGGTGATCTACCGACTGCAAGCGGCGCGAGGCGGTTCCCCCCTGCGGCAGGAGGACTACGAGGCGCTGGCGCCCCTGGTTCAGGCCCATGGCGCCCCCGCGGTCCTGACGGCCATTGGCGACGCTATCGCCTTGGGATACTCTCCCCTGCGGGTTGGCCACCTTTCGGCGCTGCTGGAGCTGGAAGACCCGCTCCTGGGCCAGGTGATGACCCTCTACGCGCAGGAAATTGAGCCCTACCAACGAATTACGCCCAAGGTGCGCGAGACCCTGATCGGCCTGGTGGACGAGTTCCCGGACCTGGCCGGTTGGCGTGAGGCCATCGGGCGCGCCGTGAAGAGCAATCACCGCCGGCTGGCCACCGTGGAGAAGATTTTGCGCCAGCACAAAGCGACCGGCAGCTGGGACCCGCCGTCCAAATCAAGGAAACGCCACGATGCCACAACCCCAAAGTCTACAAGACGCCCTTCGTCCCGTGAGACAAAGTATGACGAGGAAGAGCTCCGCGGAGTCCGGGAGCAGGAGAAAAAGGGCGAGTGGGAACGACCGACTGACCTCTTCTGAGTCAGCGGCCTGCCCGGTCTGCCAGGGCGCGGGCTACGTGCGCCGGCAGGTGCCCTACGGCCACCCCGATTTCGGCAAGCTCATTGAGTGCCCGGCCTGTGATACCCTCATGAAGCGGCGGCTCGGCATCCTGGATGGCTTCTCCTCCCTGCGCGGTGACCTGCTGAAATGCGACTTCACCCACTTTAGGGTCGTTGAGGGCGCGCAGTTCGCCTACGAGGCCGCCATCGCCTTCGCGCGCGATCCCAAGGGCTGGTTGGTGCTGCACGGGCCCAACGGCAGCGGTAAGACGCACCTGGCCGCCGCCATCGCCCTAAATCTACGAGCGAAGGGCCGGCCAGTCCTCTTCATGCGTGTGCCGGATCTGATGGAGTTTCTGCGCCACGCCTACGACGAGGAGAGCCTGTATGTGCGCAGCGTGGGCGAATCGGGCTCCATGAACCTCCTGGACCGGCTGGAGACCATCCGGCGGGCGCCGGTGCTGGTGCTGGATGATCTGGCGGCGGAGAGCGACACCCCCTGGGTGCGCGAGAAGCTGTACCAGATCCTGGATTACCGCGGCGTGGAACGGCTGCCCACGGTGGTCACCTTGAACATCGGTCCGAACGAGTGGGCGGACAAGTTGGGCGCCAGGGTCGCCGACCGGCTGGGCAATCGCCTGATCGCCAAGGTAATCTACAACGCCGCCCGTTCGTATCGTCAAGCGCAAGAGAGCGACGCCGCGGGGGGCGGGGCTTGAGTCTGCCCTCGCTGGCGGCGCACTACAAGGAGAAGCATGACACTGGCGAATGACATTGACGCGGCGGCTGCCTTCGTCCTTGCGCGGCAGCGGCAACGCCCCAGTGTGGGGATCATCCTGGGCTCTGGTTTGGGCAGCCTGGCCGAGTCGGTAGAAGGCCCGGTTCACATCCCGTATCGGGAGATCCCCGGCTTCGCCCCCACCACGGTGGAAGGGCACAAGGGAGAGATGGTTTTTGGGCAGATGGAGGGGAAGACCGTCGCAGTCCTGCAGGGCCGGCTGCACGCCTATGAGGGCTATTCGCCGCAGCAGATCACGTTTCCCGTTCGCGTGCTCAAGGCCATCGGCTGCGGCGTTCTCATGGTGACCAATGCCGCGGGCGGCCTGAACCCGGCCTATCTGGCGGGGGACTTGATGCTGATCTCCGATCATCTGAACCTGCCGGGCATGATTGGTCACAATCCGCTGTACGGTCCCAACGACCCGCTGCTGGGTCCCCGCTTCCCGGATATGAGCCAGGCCTATGATCCTGGCCTGCGCGATCTTGCGCGCCAGGTGGCAGCGGAGTTGGGGTTCTCGCTGCGTGAGGGCGTCTACGTGATGCTGGGCGGCCCCTCGTACGAGACGCCAGCCGAGGTGCATTTCCTCCGTGTCATCGGCGCCGACGCCGTTGGCATGTCCACGGCGTCGGAGGTGGTGGTGGCGCGGCACAGCGCCATGCGGGTGCTGGGGGTGTCCATGATCTCCAACGTTATCCCTCTGCCCACGCCCGGCGCGGCAGCCGGTGCCGGTCAGCATGGCATCGAAGGTCCCCTCGGTCACGAGGAGGTTCTGGCCAACGCGGCAAAGGCAGCGCCCAGGTTTGTTTCGCTGCTCCGGGGCGTACTGCGTCGCCTTTAGGCGTTGAGACAGGCGTCTAAGGCAGCGGCGGTGCAGGTGGACGGGCCGGGTGGCCGTGTCCTACCTCGAAAATGGCCGTGGCGTGTGCGGTGGGAGGTAAGGAGCGAGGAGGCTGGTGTGACGCCGCCCACTGGGCTCGCGACCGTCCCGGTCGCCACTCCCCCCATGTCTCTACCGTCGAGGCCAAGAGGCTAGAGCGACGGACGGGCGAGACGCCCGCGAGCCCAGCACGGGCTTCGGTCCTCCGCAGCCAATACAGTCGGATGCGCGGTCGCCTGCTGGGCTCGCGACCGTACCGGCCGCCACTCCGCCTCATGCTTCTACCGTCGAGGCAAGGAGATCAATCCAGCTTAAAGACTGCCACCGAGCCGAACTTGCGAATAGGCTAGATGCCATTTTCATCGTTCATTGTGCCGCCAGGCATAGAGTACTTTCGGCGGAATGGAGTGTTCCCCTCGATGCACGCTCTTGCCTGTTGGCGCATGGTGGAGCATTTTGGCGCGCGCTGGTGTTTGGGTGTATGAATGAGGGCTGAACTTATCTCTGTTGGCACGGAGCTCTTACTGGGCCAGATCGTGGATACAAATGCCGCCTATCTGGCCTCGGAATTGCCTGCCCTGGGAATTGACTGCTTCTATATATCCCAGGTGGGCGACAACCTGGACCGCCTGGTGGAGACCCTGCAACGGGCGTTGTCTCGCTCCGATGTCGTGACCGTCACCGGCGGCCTGGGTCCCACGGAGGATGACCTGACGCGCGAGGCCATCGCCGCGCTGCTGGGTGAATCCATGGTGGTCCAGCCGGAGTTGGAGGCCCAACTGACGGCGCGATTTGCCAGGCTGGGCCGCCAAATGCCGGCGAGCAACCTGAAGCAGGCCACGCTTATCGCGTCGGCGCAGGCGATTCCGAACCCGGTGGGCAGCGCGCCCGGATGGTGGGTGGAACGTCCCAGGGCAGGCCCGGAACGCGGCGTGGCTGGAGATGGCGCGGCCACAGACGGCGCGGCCGGTGCTCCCCTCATTGTGGTTGCCATGCCGGGCGTGCCCTCTGAGATGCGGCGCATGTGGGAGCACGAGGTGAGGCCGCGGCTGCGCCGGCTGGTGAGTGGGGTCGTCATTGTCTCCCGCACGCTGAAGGTGCTGGGGGTTGGAGAGTCCCAAGCGGAGGAGAAGATCCGCGCCTTTCTGAGGTCTGCCAACCCAACCATCGGGACCTATGCGAAGAGCGATGGCGTTCATTTGAGGCTGACCGCCAAGGCCGCGGACGAGGCAGCAGCCAGGGCAGTCATCACACCGGTTGAGGCGGGCATTCGTGCTGCCCTGGGCGATGCTGTCTACGGTGTGGATGACGAGACGCCGCAGGATGTTGTTTGCGACCTGCTGGGGGGGAGCGGCCAGTCCGTGGCCACGCTGGACTATGGCACCGGCGGCGCATTGAGCGGCCTGTTCGCCGAAGCGCCGGGGCGTCAGTCCTGCTTCGCTGGTGGGCTGGTTGCCGAGTCCCGGCCAGCCCTGGTGGCGCTTGGCGTAGATGCCGCCGTGCTTGCCGCCCAGGGGCCGGTGAGCCCGGCCGGGGCAGCTGCCCTGGCGCGAACGACCAGGGTTCGCCTGGGCGCCACGCTGGGCCTGGCCCTGGCAGGCGCCCTGGATGCTCATAGCGGCGAGCCTCAGCCGGTGGGAACCATCTTTGTCGCGCTGGACGACGGCAAGACGGAGCCACGCATCGCGTCCATCAGCTACGCCACCGCTATCTCCGAGATGAGGCGGCTGGGTGCGCTGACTGCTCTGAATCTGTTGCGCCAGAGTTTGCTTGGGCAACAGGCTGGTCCACCAGCCAAGTAATCTGCAGGAGACACCGCATGGCGGAAGTACCCCTGTACGACCAGTTTGCCGCCGGCTACGACTTGATGACGGACTGGGAAGCCCGGCTGAAGAGCGAGGCAGGCTTTCTGCGTCAGCTCTTTGACAGCTTCCAGGTGCGTTCGGTGTTGGATGCCGCCTGCGGCACCGGCCAACATGCCATGGAGTTCGCTCGCTGGGGCTTGGAGGTCACGGGCACGGACCTGAGCCAACCGATGATTGACCGTGGCAGGGCGAACGCGGGCACACTGGCCGTTCGCTTTTTGGTTGCGGGGCTGGGAGAACATCGGGAGAAGGCGCCCGGCCCCTATGACGCCGTGACCTGTCTTGGCAACTCGCTGCCGCATCTGCTGGACGGGGCGGCGCTGGACGATGCCCTGGATGACTTCCGCGGCGTGTTGCGTCCGGGCGGAGTGCTGCTTCTGCAGAACAACAACTACGATGCCATTTTGTCGCAGAAGCGGCGGTTCATGGGCGTGGCGAGCAGGGAAGTCCAGGGAACGGAGTACCTCTTCTTTCGGTTCATTGACCTGGGGCCAGAGTCGATCACGTTCCACATTGTGACGTTTGTGAAGACCGCGGGGAGTTGGTCCTTCTCAGAGGACTCCACGCCTCAGCGCGCCGTGCTGCAAGGGGATCTGATACCGCGTCTTGCCAGGCTGGGGTTCCGGGATATCACGTTGTTTGGGGATTTTCTGGGCTCCGGGTTTGACGAGACCGCGTCGCCGAATATGGTGGTGGTGGCGCGCGCGCCGGGGTAGCCCGTGGGGCCGAACAGAGGAAGGCCGGCAGCGCACTGGTCCTGGGTAGCGCCGGACAGATACTACATGTAGTGATGTTACGGAGCCAGAGCACGAGATGTAGTGCCGCCGTCTTGGTTGGCAGATAGTCGGGCGAACGCCCCTCTTGACTTTCCCTGGCATATCGTATAAAATGAAGGTCAAGACTTGGCCCGCGACTGGTACGGGGTCGCGTTCTCTCTGGCTAACGGAGGTCATCACCAAAGTTGAAAGGGGGTGGGGTGCAGAAAGTTGGTGCTAGGATCGGGAACGACTATCCGGTATCCGCATGTCTCGTACTAAGTTAGAGGAGGGCATTTCCATGAAGCGCATCTATTTCCTGCTGATGATGGCTATCGTCATTAGCCTCATCGGCACCGCCTGCGGTGGGGCAGCGACCCCAGGTCCCACAGCGACCCCCGTTGTCATCACCAAAGAGGTCACCAAAGAGGTCGTCAAAGAGGTCACCAAAGAGGTCACCAAGGAAGTTGTCAAGGTTGTGACCCCAACCCCCATGCCCATCACGGGCAAGATCTTCGCCAATTTCGGTCCGGGTGATGTGCCGACCCTTGATACGGCGCTGGGCACCGACACCTCTTCTCTGCAGATTGTGGAGGAGACCACGGTTGGCCTGACCCGCATTGACGAAGTCACCAACGAGACCCAGCCGGGTATGGCCGAGAAGTGGACGCTCTCCGCGGATGGCTTGACCTACACATTCAACCTTCGCAAGGACGTGAAGTGGGTCAAGTACAACACCGCCGCGGGCAAGGTTGAGGTAGTAAAGGACGCCGCGGGCGCCGACCGAGTGGTCAACGCCATGGATTTCGTCTATGCCATCAAGCGCGTCCTGGACCCCAAGACGGCATCTCTCTACGCGTACGTTTATACCGCGTTCATCAAGGGCGCCGAGGAGTTCAACACCGCCGATACGGCCAAGCTCTCGGCCGCCGAGCTGACGAAGCTGGGAGATGCCGTGGCCGTGAGGGCGGTGAACACAGACACCCTCACCATCACCATCAAGGAGCCGGTCGGCTTCTTCCCCAACATCGCGGGTATGTGGCAGATCCACGCGCAGCCCCAGTGGCTCATTGAAGAGAAGGGCGACCGCTGGACGGAAGCCGGTTTCTACCAGGGTTACGGCCCGTACACCCTCAAGGAGTGGGTGCACGAGGCTTCCATCACCATCATCGCCAACCCGTTCTGGCCCGGCACGGCCGCCATCCCCAAGCCCAAGATCAACGAAGTTACCGGGTACATGCTGGATGAGACGCCGGCCATGGCCAACTACGAGACCGGCAAGCAGGATGTGGTCGGCGCTCCCCTGGCGGACATTGACCGCATCAAGGCCGATCCCAAGCTGTCCAAGGAACTGATGACCGGCCCCAGCTACTGCACGTACTACTACGGCTTCAACGTCAAGAAGAAGCCCTTCGACAACGTGAAGGTACGGCAGGCCTTCTCCATGGCCATCGATCGCGTGAGCTTGATTGCCAACGTGACCAAGGGTGGCCAGGAGCCGGCGCAGTGGTTCGCCCGCCCCGGCCTGGTGGCGGCCCCCACCATCAAGGACTACCCGAACCTCGGCGTGAAGTCCGATGCGGTCAAGGCCAAGGCGCTCTTGACGGAAGCCGGCTTCGCCGACGTGACCAAGCTGGGTGAGATCACCCTGATGTACAACACCTCGGAAGGCCACAAGAAGATCGCCGAGGCGATTCAGCAGATGTGGCAGAAGGCCCTGGGCGTGACTGTCAAGGTCGCCAACCAGGAATGGAAGGTGTACCTGACGACCATGCAGACAGACGCGCCGCAGATCTTCCGGCTCGGCTGGTGCATGGACTACCCGGATGCCAGCTACTTTGACAAGGAAGTCTTCCACACCGGGTCGGCCCAGAACAGCACCAACTGGAGCAGCAAGACGTTTGACGCGCTGGTGGACAAGGCGATGGTGGAGACCGACATCAAGAAGCGGGCCGAGCTGTACGCTCAAGCCGAGCAGATCCTGTCCTACGACGAGGCGCCGAT
>JAUYEB010000279.1 GCA_030691555.1 Candidatus Bathyarchaeota archaeon | reverse complement strand
CATTTTAAGGCTTTCTAGAAATCTAACGTCGGCGATAGGGCGTTCACTTTTCGGAAAGGTTAATCCAAAAAGCTTCCCGAAGTGTCACCGATGGAGACCCCCCAATCTACCTCAATCCACCTCCATAGACCCGGAAAACTGGAGATGATTTCGTACCTCATCCAGGGACTCATAGTCAGCGTCGCGATATCGGTGACCCTGGAGACGCTGGCGAGGAACTACGTCGCCATCCTCGTCCCGGGGGACCTCGGATATGTCATACTCGTCTCCGTGTTCGCCCCATTAATCGAGGAGTTCACGAAGGTCTTCCCGCTGCTGTTCAGACACGCGGAGACGGAGAAGTCTATAGTGAAGCTGGGTCTCCTCGCGGGTCTAGGCTTCGGCATCGCCGAGTTCGCAGTATACGTGTGGGTCTTGGGGGCGCCCGTGGCGATAAGGTTCCCCGAGATGCTTTTTCACGCGTCGAACGCCGCGATAGTCGCCTACGGCATAGCTAAACACAGGTTCACGGGCTTCTACCTGCTTGCCGTCGGCCTGCACTTTGTTAACAACTTCTCGACGTTTTTCGGTGACATCTGGTACTTCGTCGGTATACCGACCTTCGCCTTTTCGTACTACCTGGCGTGGACGTGCTTCAGCAAGAGTTCAGATTCTTTTCTAAAGTAGGGGGCCGCGGCTGAGTCTTTTTCTCAAACCTTCTTGAGGGCCGCGTCGGGCTGGGGCTTGAGCTTCTTCACCGAGCCGCGCCCACCTACGTACGCGATGTGCGCGTATCCCAGGAACATGCCGGTCTCGATGATGCCGGGGATGGCGTGAAGCTCCCTGTTGAGCCACCACGGGTCCTGAATGGGGCCGAAGTCGGCGTCTATTATGTAGTTCCCGTTGTCTGTGACGAGGGGCCCGAGCTTGCCCGAGCTCATGCGTAGGCTCACCTTGGCGCCCAGCTTCTCGACCGACTTGAGGACGGGGGTCACGCCGAAGGGGTGTATCTCTATCGGCACGACCTTGTTGGTCCCCAGCACGTCCGTGAGCTTCGACTCGTCGGCGATGAGGATGTACTCCTTGCAGGCCGACGCGACTATCTTCTCCCTCATCAGGGCTCCTCCGCCCCCCTTGATGGCGTTCAGCTTCACGTCGAGCTGGTCCGCGCCGTCTATGCCGAGGTCCAGCTGCGGGTGCTCGTCGAGAGTAGTGAGGGGTATCTTGGCCTTTATGGCCTCGAAGGCGGTCTGGATGCTCGTCGGCACGCCATATATGTCGTAGAGCTCGTCCGCGGCGATCAGCTCCCCGATGTACTTGATGGCGAAGGACACCGTCGTCCCGCTCCCGAGGCCGACTATCATCCCGTTCTCGATATGCTTCACCGCCCTCATGGCGGCCCTCTTCTTCGCTGCGGTGCTGGCACTCATCACCTAGTTCTCCAGTTCGAGCTTGTCGAGTTCGTCAAGTTCCTTCAGTACTTCCTTCTTTAGCTGTTCGAGGCGGCTCTCAACGTCGCCGCGGGCGGGCTGCTTCTCCTCACCCTCCGCCTCGGGCTCCTCGGCCTCATCGTCCCCCTCCTCGGCGGTCTTCGCCTTAGCCAATCGCCGCCTCCTCCCGTTTGCCGGGAGCTTCGGCTTCTCCTCCTCCACGGGCTTCTGGGGCTCCTCGATCTTCAACTCCTTCAGTATCGTGTCGATGCGGCTCTGGGTCTGGCCTAGCGACTCCTCGAACTTCTTGACGATCTCCTCGCGTATCGACTCCAGCTCGGAGAGGCTGACGAGCATCTCGCTCCGCTTGAGCTCCTCGGCGATCTGCTTCATCTCGTCCTCGTAGTTCTTGCCGAGCCCTACGCGCTCCTCTCGGCTGATCTCCCCCTCGTCCTCCGCCTCGAATAGGCGGCGGAGGACTAAGCTGTTGATCTCCTGCTTCAGCGTGAGCGTGCGTATCTGGCTCTTCGCTCTCTCGATGTCCGGCGTCGCGATCTTCTTCTCTAGCGGCGGGACCTTGACTTTCTTCTCCATCAGTTGGAGCTCGACTCGGACGGGGTCCTCCTTTGGGAGTTCCTCCTGCGGCTTCTCGTCCTTCTTCTTGCCGCTGCCAGAGGCGCGCCAGAACATGAAGATGGCGACGGCGGCGACGGCGACGACCAGCATACCGAGAATAAAGTCTATGGGTAGATCGGCCATTCCCTTCACCTTCCTCAGTTAATGGCTACGATATTTAAGCCCTAACCCTAGGGGAGGCATTTTCCCGGGTTTTTCGCCCGAGAAAAGCTATTTAAGCCTTGGATGTTAGCCTTTGGCAGAGGGGAGCTGGGCGGGTGCCCGGCTGAGAGGACGGTAAGCGTCGACCCTAGGAACCTGATCCGGGTAATGCCGGCGGAGGGACAAACGCGTTATCGTCAACCTGCCAAACGGTTGACGCCTGCATCCCCTCTAGGATGCATGAAGTGAAATGGAGTCAAGATTCAAGTCAACGAGCGGTAAGCTGGCGCTTTTTGCCGTGATGACCGCTGTCACAGTTGTCGCCAACCTGATCATGGTGCCGATGCCGCAGCCTCTGGCGCAGTACGACGCCTCGCCCATACTGATCTACGCCCTGGGCGTCCTCATGGACCCGTTGCTCGCCGGGGCCACCGTGGCGACGGCGATGGGAATCGGGGTCGGTTACAAGATGGTGACCCTAGGCTTCCCGCCCGTCTTCGTGGTGAGGGCGATGCTCGTCAGAGGACTCGAGGCGATCCTCATCAGCGTGCTCGTCAGGTGGAGGAAGGGGGAGGTTCCACGGACGGTGAGCAGGTGGGAGACCGCCGCAATGGCGATCGGCGGTGTCTGGGAGATGATTGGCTTCCTCGCCCTCGACTGGGTGCTCTTCGGGCCGGGGCTCGCCATGATCGACCTCGCAACACTGGTCGACCTAATCTTCATACCGGTCGCTGTAGCCGTGGTAATCGCCGTGAGGACCAGGCTAGGAATTAAAAGGCTGACGTAGAACTGTTGAAGGGAAGCTCATGGCTGAGGTGCTTGGTCTAGGGAAGGTCTCGAGGGAGGTGTTCCGGAGGAGCGTCCTCCCCTTCATACCCCTCGATAAGGAACTGGAGCTCGACGGGGCCACGGTCAAGCTGACCGAAAGAACCGTCATCGCACACAGCCCGAGCATAGGCGTCCCCCTAGAGGCCCTCGGCTTCTTCGCCTTCCACTATGCGGCGAGCAACGTCGCGTGC
>JAUYEB010000250.1 GCA_030691555.1 Candidatus Bathyarchaeota archaeon | reverse complement strand
GTAGCTGACCCGCTGTTTGGAACTAATCGGCGCGCTTACAATTTGTGGGTACCCGCGAAGCCCACCCTTTCAGGCGTATGCAAAATCTCTTAACCACCCCATCCACTGTCTCTGAGATACCCTTGATAGAGATCCGATTCCACGGCAGGGGAGGGCAGGGGGCGGTAACCGCGTCCAGGGTCCTCGCCATAGCAGCATTCCTCGAGGGACACCACAGCCAATCAATCCCAATGTATGGGACGGAGAGGCGCGGCGCCCCCGTAACCGCCTTCGTCCGCATAGGCGAGAAGAGCAGGATGATAAGGAGCCTCGTCCACGAGCCCGACTACGTCGTCGTCCTCGACCCCCTACTCAGGAACACGGTCAACATCACGGAGGGGCTGAAACCCAACGGCATGATAATCATAAACAGCTCCTCCCCGCCGGAGGAGATGGAGTTCACCTCCGAGTACAGGGTCGCCACGGTCGACGCCACGAAGGTGGCGCTGGAGACCATCGGGCGCCCCATCACAAACACAGCCATACTCGGAGCCTTCGCCAAGGCGACGGGCGAGGTCAAGCTCGAGTCCCTCGTCGAGGCGGTGAAAAAGGAGATGTCGGGCCGCATGGCGGACACGAATGCCAAGGCCGTCGAGCAGGCGTACAACTCAACAATCGTGGGGAAGAACAGGGTCGTCAAGGAACTGAAGAAGGTCGCGCAGGCACCCGCGAACAGCCGCGCCGACTGGCGCACCTTCCGCCCAGTCGTCGACGCCGCCAAGTGCACCGGGTGCCAGATCTGCTGGACATACTGCCCAGAGCACAGCATCAACATGGTGGAGAAGAAGAGCACAATCGACTACGTCTACTGCAAGGGCTGCGGCATCTGCGCCGAGGAGTGCCCCACGAAGGCCATCGCCATGGTGATGGAGAGCGAGAAGAAGGAGGGCTAAACTGTGCCACACACCGAGTTAATGGTCGGTAACAAGGCCGTCGCATACGGCGCGAAGCTGGCGAGGGTACAGGTAATATCCGCGTACCCCATCACGCCCCAGACGACCATCGTCCAGTACCTCGCCGACTTCATAGCAAACGGCGAGATGAAGGCCAAGTTCATAGAGGTCGAGTCCGAGCTGAGCGCCATGGTCGCCGTCCAGGGGGCGAGCTTCGCCGGAGCACGCGTATTCACGGCGACCTCGGGCCCCGGCCTCTTCTTCATGCACCACCCGATGATAGAGTGCGCCGACCTCCCCGTCGTCATGGGGGTCGTCCACAGGAGCAACAAGAGCATGCAGCCCGACCACACGGACCTCATGGCGCAGAGGGACAACGGCTGGATACAGCTCTACTGCGAGGACAACCAAGAGGCTCTCGACACCGCGCTGATGAGCTACAAGATCGCGGAGGACCCGCGCCTCTCGACGCCGACGATCTTCGGGATAGACGGCTACATACTCAGCTACACCGCCGAGCCGGTGGAGATCCCGGATCAGGACGCCGTCGACGGATGGTTACCGCCACTCAAGGCGCCGTGGGCGCCCGACATCAACGTCCCCGTGGCGGAGTGGAAGAAGAGGCAGGGGCGGATGTACGGCAGCCAGAAGGCGTGGATCGACCACGACACCAAGTTCAGGAGCAGCCTGGGGGTCATCAAGGAGGTCCACGCGGGCTTCGAGAAGACCTTCGGGCGAGGATACGGTAACGGCCTCATCGATGAGCACAACTGCGACGGCGCCGAGGCGGTGATAATCGCCATGGGCACCATCGCGTCCACGGCGCGCGTAGTCATCGACGACCTTCGCGCCGAGGGGAAGAGGGTCGGCCTCGTCAAGCTCAAGTGCTACCGCCCCTTCCCCGTCGACGAGATCAGGGGCCTAGCCAAGAAGTACCACGCCATCGGGGTCATAGACAGGAACGTCAGCCTCGGAGGCGGCGGGAACGTCCTCAACGAGACCCGGAGCGCCATCTACGACATGGCGGAGAGGCCCAAGGTACTCGGCTTCCACACGGGCATGGCCGGGGAGGAGGTCACCCCCCAGATGATCAAGCGGATAGCGGAGAAGACGCTCAAGGCTGTCAGGGAGCCGGTTCCCACCGCCGTCGAGTGGATAGGAGGCGCCTAAGATGAGCAAACCATCGGCTTTCCAGCGCGTCGAGGGCGATGAGATCATGGCCCTCGGCAACAGCAGCTGCCAGGGCTGCGCACACGCCACGCTGGCGAGGATCATATTCAAGGTCCTCGGCAGGAACACGGTCTACACGAGCGTCCCCGGCTGCATCTGGATCGCCCTGCAGGGGAGCATCCCCCTCTACTGGAGGGGCACCGTCTTCGAGGGCGGCGGCGCACTCATCTCAGGCATCGCCAACGGCCTAGAGGCCGTGGGTAAGGATATGAATGTCGTCGGCTTCTACGGCGACGGCGGAACCGCCGACATCGGTCTTCAGGCCATGAGCGCGGCGGCGGAGCGCAACGAGAACGTCCTCTGGATATGTGCCGACAACGAGGCGTACATGAACACGGGCGGGCAGCGCAGCGGCCTGACGCCCATCTACGCCTCAACCACTACAACGCCCGTCGCCTCGGAGAGCAGGGGTAAGAAGTCGAACAAGAAGAATCTCCCCTTCATCATGGCGGCCCACAACATACCCTACGTCGCCACCGCTAGCGTCGCCTACCCGAATGACCTCATCGGCAAGCTCCAGTACGCCAAGGGCATCAAGGGCTTCAAGTACCTGCACGTCCAGAGCCCCTGCCCCACCGGCTGGGGATTCGACCCCGCGCGCACCATAAAGGTCGCGCGCCTCATGGTCGAGTCCGGAATCTGGCCACTCTACGAGATCAACGAGGGCAACTTCAAGCTCACCTACAAGCCGCGCGAGCTGAAGCCCGTCAGGGAGGCACTCAGCCTGCAGGGCAGGTTCAGGCACCTCGACGACTCCGAGTACGAGTACATACAGGGGCAGGCCGTCGACAGGTGGAGGCAGCTCCTAGACGTCGACGGCAAGAAGCTACCCCTCTAAGCCCCCGCCTCGGGGGTTCCATTTTTAGGCTAACATCACCTATACTCCATCATGGCTGGGCGCAGGGTCATCCTCGTCGTCCGCGACGGCTGGGGCTACTCGGAGGAGACGAAGGGCAACGCAGTCAGGCAGGCTAACGTGCCCAACGATACGCGCTATATGAGGGAGTACCCGTGGACCCTGCTGAAGTGCACGGGGAACGCCGTCGGGCTCCCGGAGGGGACGCAGGGTGGCTCGGAGCCGGGTCATTTAACCATGGGCGCGGGGCGAGTCGTCTGGCAGCCCTTCGAGGAGATAAACCAGGCAATCTATAACGGCTCATTCTACGAGAACCCAACCCTCCTCAGCGCGATCGAGAACTGCAAGTCGAAGGGCTCCGCCCTCCACCTCATGGGGCTCCTCAGCGACCAGGGCATCCACGGCTCGACCCTCCACCTCTACTCCCTGCTCGAACTCGCCAAGCGCCACGACCTCAATGATGTCTACATCCACTGCTTTCTCGACGGCCGCGACGTCCCTGAGCGCTCCGCGAGGGGCTTCATCGAGGAGACCCTGAGGCAGATCAGGGAGAAGGGCGTCGGCAGGATCGCGAGCATGGTGGGCCGCTTCTACGCGATGGACAGGGACACGAACTGGGACAGGACACTGAAGGCGTACGACCTCCTCACCCTCGGTGAGGGGTGGAGGGAGACCGACCCTCTGGAGGCCGTCGACCACGCCTACCAGAGGGGCGACCCGACAGACTACTACGTCCAGCCGATCGT
>JAUYEB010000101.1 GCA_030691555.1 Candidatus Bathyarchaeota archaeon | reverse complement strand
CCGCCTAGCTCAATAGATTTATAGGCGCCGCCGGGTCGGCTCCTGATAGATCAGGGATGCCACTCTGCGAGATATGCGGCATGGACGCCCAGGAGCTCCACGACTGCAAGGAGTGCGGCGCCAAGTACTGCACCGAGTGCGGGGACACCAAGAAGTGCCTCTGCTACGACTGCCTCGGCTGGGACGACGAGGAGATCGAGGAGGAGTACGAGGAGGAGTGGGAGCAGGACGACCTCAACTGACCCGCTCACCTTTTAAGAACCCGCCATCGCTGAAGGGTTGATGACCGTGGAGGATAGGCGCGTCCACCTGAGCTTCTCGGAGGCCTTCAGGCTCGGCTACAGCCACCTCGTAAGGCGCTCCGGCAGGTCGGCGCTCAACGTCGCGTCCATCGCCCTCGGCCTCAGCTTCTACACGAGCCTACTACTCACCGACGTCTTCTACCAGACCCACGCCGCCCTCGGAGGGGCCCGCCTCAACGTCGAGCAGACCTACTACTGGCTCGTCGCCATCGCCCTCGCCGTGAGCGTAGTCGGCATAACCAACGCCATGCTCATCAGCGTCCAGGAGCGCGTCAAGGAGATAGGCACAATGAAGTGCCTCGGCGCCCTCAACGCCCACATCACCCTCCTCTTCCTCATAGAGGCCCTCCTCCAGGGGCTCGCCGGCGGGGTCATCGGCTACGCCGTCGGGGCGGCCGCCGCCCTCCTCACCGTCGGCTTCGGCACCGGGTTCGACATAATCCTGAAGGTCCCCCTCACCCAGACCGTCACACTCTTCGCGTCGTCCCTCGTCCTCGCCACTCTGCTGAGCACCGCGGCCACGCTATACCCGGCCTATCGGGCCTCTCGGCTCGACCCGGTGGAGGCGCTGAGATATGAGCTTTGACACAGTCATCGAGCTGAAGGGGCTGAAGAGGCTCTACACCGTCGGTGGGGAGGACGTCAAGGCGCTGGACGGCGTCGACCTAGAGATCGGCAGGGGGGAGTACGTCAGCCTCGTCGGCCCCAGCGGCTCGGGGAAGACGACCCTCTTCAACATGATCGGCGGACTGGATCGGCCCACCGGGGGGAGCGTCCACATCGACGGCGTCGACATAAGCAGGCTCGACGCCTACGAGCTGGCCTGGCTCCGCTGCAGGAGGATAGGCTACATCTTCCAGAACTTCAACCTCATCACCGTCCTGACGGCGCTGGAGAACGTGGCGCTGCCCACAGTCTTCGCCGGGACGCCGAGGGAGGAGGGGCTGAAGAAGGCCGGGAAGCTGCTCCAGATGGTCGGGCTCGGCGAGAGGCTCAACCACAAGCCGACCCAGCTTAGCGCCGGGCAGCAGCAGCGCGTCGCCATCGCACGCGCCCTCGCAAACGACCCCGCCATCATACTCGCCGACGAGCCCACTGGGAACCTCGACCTCAACACCGGGACGGAGATAATCGACATCCTCCACGGCCTGAACAAGAACCGCGGGCTGACCCTCGTGGCGGCGACGCACGACCTGAAGATGATCAAGGCTTCAGACCGCGTCGTCTGGCTCCGGGACGGTCGCGTCGAGAGGATAGAGCGAGGCTAGCGCTCCCTGTCGCTCCACTCCATCGCTATGAGCCTTATCAGGCTGCCAGTCTCGTGCGCCCAGTCGAGGGCCCCGTAAGAGGCGAGCTTTACCTCGTATCCCCCGTCCTTCGGCTCGACCCGAACTGTGTTGTTTGTGTAGAAGTTGCCGGTCGTGGACTGGGGCGACTTGAAGATGAAGGTCACCACCCGGGCGTCGCCCTGAGTCTCGGTCTTGATGTTCGCCGTCTTCCTGACCTGGTCGGTCTCGAATCCCCTCAACCGCTTCAGGAGGTACTCGACGAAGCCGTCGACCTCGGCGGCGTCGAGCTTCATGGGGACCGGGATCGCCCAGGGTGCCCCCGCCTCGCCCGCCTCCTCGATCCTCCACCTACGCGTCAGGCTCGGCGTGATGACCACGCTGCTCCTCAGGGCCGCGAAGGCGCCGACTAGCACGGCGGAGATCGCTATCCCTATCGCGGCGAGGCTCCACACCGCCGATATCTTCTGGTGGACCTCGAGGCTCAACCCTATGAGGGGCATGACGCTGTAGAAGCCGAGCCCCGCGAGGTAGCCGAGCCCACCCGCTATGAACCCCGTGATGGAGGCCTCGGCGACGAATATTGAGGCGATCTCCGCGGGGTTGAGCCCCACCGACGAGAGTATGCTGATCTCCCTCCTCCTCTCGAAGAGTGAGTTGAGCATCGTCACCACCACGTTCAGGACCACTATCGCCCAGGGGATGACGAGAGGCAGCCCCTTGCCCTCCAGGTAGCTCCCCAGGCTCGTGTAGAGCAGCCCACGCGCCGAGGCGGACCATGTCTGGTAGCCCCGCCCGAGGGCGATGTTCTCGGCGAAGGCGTCCTGCGCCTGGGCGTCGACGAGGACGGCTATCCGGGTCACGCCGAGGGGCTGCATGGACGCGGCGTTCGAGGCGTCGATGAGCGCTACCTCGGTCGACTCGGTCGTCGCTCGCTCGATGTAGGGCGGGTCCCCAGGCCCGGCCAGGTTCACCAGCTTATCCATGACGTACCTGCTCCCGTCGACGTCGGTGAAGCCTGACATGGCGAAGTCGTCGAAGACCCCCACGAGTCTCAGATCCTGGTCACGTATCTTCACCGGGTCCCCCAGCTTCAGCCCGAGTCTGTCCACGAGCCCCCTGCTGAGGGCGACGCCGCCGGGGCCGGGCAGCTCCCCCTCGGATAGGATGGAGGAGAGGGGGAGCAGTCTCGACTCCCGAGTCGCGTTGATTCCAATTATCGTGAATATCCTGTTCCCACCCACCGTGGCTATCGCCCTGAGCTGCGGCGTGTTCTCCACCTTCAGTGACACCGCCTCGACGCCGGGCTGCCTCGCGAGCCACGCGACGTCTGCGTCTGCAAAGAGGATGAAGCTGGGGTCGGCCTCGGTCCAGGTCGACGACCTAAGCATCACGCCCGGGTGCTGGTAGGGTGAGTCCGAGACCTTCGCGGAGATCAGGCCGTAGCCCTCGGAGAGGGAGGTGAGGGCGACGAAGCTCATCACGAGCACGGTGAGTGAGACGAGGGTGAGCAGGAAGCGGAGCCGCCTCCTCCTAAGGCTCCTCTTGGCGATGCTGGCCACCGGGACCAGTATGGCGCGGAGGCTCACCTTGCCTCCCCCGCCGGCGGAGCCGAGGAGCCTCGGAGCCGACGCCGCGACTCCCACGACGACCAGGAACGAGGCGGCGGCCACGAGGGCGAAGCTCTGGGGCGTCGTGGCGGCGGTGCCCGGGTAGACCCTGTAGAGGAAGAGGAGCGCCCCCCCGTACACCCCCACGCCGACGAGGACCTGCCGCCCGAGGGAGTCCGCGAGCAGGAACGCGGCGGTCACCGAAGCCACCGCGAGAAACCCTATCAGGATGTAGACCGAGGAGGACGCGTCCACGTAGAGGTTCGCGAGGTCGGCCTGCGTCCTCTTGGCGTCGATGTAGCTCAGCTTCGCCGAGTCGAACCCCTCGACGTACCTGCCAGACTCGTACAGGGAGCTCCCCTCGGCGAAGCTCGCCTCGGCTGTGCTGAATATCCCCTTCTCCCTGACGACGTAGAATCCGAGCCGCTCCATGTTCGCCAACCCGAGCTCCGCGTCGGCGAGCGCCTTCTCCACCACCTGCAGGTTGTACCTGAGGGCCGGGCCCCTGACGTCGAACTCCACAAGCGCGCCCCTCTCCAGGGGCGCCTGAGGGTCGGATGTTATCGTCCTCGTCACTATCTTGCTAGCCACCAGAAGCGTCGAGCCGAGAGACAGGCTGAAGCTTGTCCCCGCCGGAACCACGATGGTCGACGCCGGGAGCCCCGGTATCGTCTTCGTCTCCTCCTGCTTCGTGCCGAAGCTCAGCGGGAACCCGGAGGGGTTGATAACGACGCCGTTCGCGTCAACGACCTGGTAGACGCTCCCAGTCGGGATGTTCTCCGTCTCCACGAAGAGTATGTCGCCCAAGAGCCTGATCGAGGCCGAGGGCTCCAGCTGCACCGTCAACTCGGTCACGGTCCCGAGCTTCACCAGCGCGGGGCCGTAGTCGAACCCCGGCGTCGAGGGGTCGTCGTAGAAGAGCATGACCGAGACGACGTTGGGGTCGATGGCTACGCTGAATCTGCCGTCGTCCCCCGCGGTGGCCGTCCTGGCCAACTTCAGGGAGGTGAACGTCGCGACGGTCGCCCTCAGCGGCTGCCCCAGGTCGTCAGTCACGAGGCCCGAGAGTGTGTTCTCGGCCCCCACCGCGGGCGGGGCCCCCGCTACCAACAGGCACAGGAGTATGGCGACAGCCAGGCTCAGACCGCGGCCGGATCTCATCTCCTCACCACCAATCCAACCATAGACTAGGTCGAGTGGTAAAAAGGTTAATCAGAACCACGAAGAGCTACAGAAAAGGGGGAGATAGATGCCTAGAAGAATGAAGATCGTCACCACCTCGGCTGGCGTGCTCTACGCGGAGCTGACCGACGAGAACCCCGTCACCGCCGACGCCGTCTGGGGGAGGCTCCCCTTCGAGGGCAAGGCAAACACCTGGGGGGACGAGATCTACTTCGGCATCCCCGTCAAGGTTGGGTTGGAGAGCCCCCGCCCCATCGTCGACCTCGGCGACGTGGCCTACTGGCCCCCCGGTCAGGCGATATGCCTCTTCTTCGGCCCGACCCCGGCGAGCTGGGACGAGGAGATACGGCCCGCGAGCCCCGTCAACGTCTTCTCCAGGGTCGAGAACAACGTCAGGCTCCTGAAGCTCGTCCGCCCCGGGGAGAAGATTAGGCTGGAGAGGGCCTAACCGCCGCCAGCTCGATCTTGGCCGCGAGGCTCCTCCCGAGCTCGGCGCCGCTCATCTCGGACACCCTCGCGTTGGCCTTTTCCTTCGACCAGAAGCCGACGCCGAGGGGCCTTCGGAAGGCCGGCTCCTCGTGGCCGGGCGTCTTCGCGAGCAGGCCGTTAACATGCCTCGCCATCGCCTCGCCCGTGACCGGGCCCTCCCGCAGGCAGATCGTGTAGACCTTGGCGAACAGGTGGTTGAAGGCGCGTATCCCCGCCGGCGACAGTATGGTGAAGCCCGCGGGCTCCTCGAACGCCCTCGGGTAGAGCCTCCGTATCTCCTCCCAGTACGCCGAGAGGCCCGACGCGAAGTCCCTGACGGGGACGCCGACGAAGGCCTTCTCCTTTAGGACCTCGGAGATGGAGGACGTGAACACGCTATCGGCGGCGATCCGGTCCTCGGAGGGCGCCTCGCCCACCCTCCTTATCCTCCCATACCACGGCGACGACGGGTTGCCGTTCAGCTCGTCGACGACCTCGCTGGCGAGGCCGAGCCTCACCGACTTCGGCCCCTCGAAATCGTAGAGCCACGCGCTCCCCCTCTCCCAGAGCATCCTCTGAAGGTGCCTGTAGGCGAGGTCGGTCGAGACGCTCCTCTGCCGCCGGTTGACTATGTAGAAGAGCATCAACTCGTCGAACCTCTCCGGCCTCCGGAGTATGGAAACTATGATGGGGTAGTCCTCGAAGTCGGTGTTGCGCTCTATGGCGAGCCGCAGCGCTTCGATCCTGTGCTGGCCGTCGATGAGCCAGAGCCTCTCGTCTCCCACGTCCAGCTTCCCGAGCTGGCACCAGCCGAGGTCCCGCTCGGGCTTGAAGGTGGCTTCGCCCCTCACGTTGAGGAGTATCGATGTGGGGAAGCAACCTATCTCCCTCAGGAGGTACCTGAGGACCCCGCCCCTCTTGTCCCTCAGCCGCCTCGCCTCCGGCTGCCTCTGGTACCCCTGCGGGTTCTCGGGGCCCCAGTGGTCGAGGGAGATCCTGCCGATGAGGTCCCCCGCCCTGATCGTCGAGACGTAGATGTCGAACCCGTCCGCGCCGCCCCGCTGGGTTATCCTGAAGGCATCGAACTCCATATCCGTCGATAGGAATTGGGTTAACCGATAATATAACCTTTAGTAGTAAGTAAATATTTGATGTTGTAGGGTTTTAATACGGTGTCCCGTAATCTGCGTATACGATGGGCAGGCTCGGCGGATTCGTCAGCATCATCCGGCCCGTGAACTCGGTCATGATGGGCGTCGCGATCCTCGTGGGCGTGGTGATAGCCGCCGGGTTGAGCCCCTCGGTGCCCGCGGCGAGCCTGGCCCTCGCCTTCGTGGCGGGCTTCGCCCTCACGGGCAGCGCCATGGTGATCAACGACTACTTCGACAGGGAGATCGACGCGGTAAACGAGCCCACGCGCCCGATACCGCGGGGGGACGTCAGGCCCGGCGAGGCCGTCGCCTACTCACTGCTTCTCAGCGCGGTGGGCCTCGCCGCCTCCTACCCCACGGGGTTGCCGACCCTCGGGATAGCCGCGTTCTCATGGGCCGTGATGATGGCCTACTCCGCCTGGGGGAAGAGGACGGGTTTCCCCGGCAACCTCATGGTCAGCACCTGCATAGCCCTCCCGTTCGTCTACGGCGGCGCAGTGGCGGGAAACGTGTCGGTGTCGCTGCTCTTCAGCGCCCTCGCGTTCCTCTCTAACACCGGTAGGGAGGTGACGAAGGGGATCGTGGACATCGAGGGTGACAAGACCCGGGGCGTGAAGACGATAGCGGTCTCCCACGGCGCGGAGAGGGCCGCCTACCTGGCCTCCGCCTTCTACCTGGTCGCCGTGGCGGCCTCCTCCATACCTATCCTCCTCGGCCTGGTCTCGATCTGGTACGTCCCATTCGTCGCCGTCACCGACCTCGGCCTCGTCCACGGAGCCGTGTCCCTGCTCAGAGACCACAGCCGAGAATCGAGCAGAAGGGTCAAGAACCAGGTCCTCTACTGGATGCTCTTCGGCCTCCTAGCCTTCGCGGCGGGGAGCCTGCTATAAAGAGAAAAGAAAAACTAGGCTTACCTTGAGGCGAACGCCACGCGCTCCATCTCGCGCTTCCTGCGGACGCCGAAGCTGTTCCCGTCGTTCTGGGCGGCGCCGATGAGCTGGTCGGCGATGATCTCCTCGAAGGTCTTCCTGTTGCCGAAGGTCTGCTCCTTGATCCCCTTCGCGATGAACCTCAGGGCGAGGTCGATCCTGCGCTGGGGGGAGATGTCGACCGCGAGCCTGTAGACTACGCCACCGAAGCCGATGCGCGTCGTGTCCTCGTTCGGAGAGCAGTTCTCGACGGCGCGTACGAGCACCTCGATGGGGTTCCTGCCGCTCTTCACGTTGACTATCTTGAACGCCGCCCTAACCGCGTTCATCACGCGGGGCTTATCACCACCGCTGCTCCCGGGCTTCAGGAGGTCGTTGGTGAAGCGCTCGATGATGCTCATTTCGCTCTTCTGGAACCTCCTGGCCTCGTGGCGACCACCTGAGTGGGGCATGAAGACGGGAGATATCTTTAGGTACCTCTTGAGGCCGGGGTCCCGGACCTCGATGTTCTCGAAGCTCCACTCGCCGAACAGCTTGATGCCGCCGGTTCCCGCCGTAGTGGCCTCGATTGTTACTTCTGGTTCCTCGCTCACTTGGCCGATCGCCTCGGATTGCAGAGGGAAGAGTGGGAACGTGAATAAAAGGGTTACCGAAGATGAGTAACCTTTTAACTTCAATCTATTCCCCCGTAGTTAGCATGTCGCTCAAGGGCTACAGGCTCTCCTATGTGATCCTATGCGTCGTCGGGCTCGCTGCCATGTTCAGCGTGAGTCTTGTCAACCCTCTGCTCTCAATCTTCGCTAAGCAGATTGGAGCCGTTGGCGTCATGATCGGGTTCTCAGTCGCGGGTTACTGGATAGC
>JAUYEB010000002.1 GCA_030691555.1 Candidatus Bathyarchaeota archaeon | reverse complement strand
GCTCCAGGCACCCGTCGGTTACGCGTCTGACAAGATCGGGCACAAGAAGCTCATCGTCTGGGGAGGGCTGATAGCCTCCTTCGCGCCGATCACCTACTTCTTCGCAGATGACTGGGTCTATCTGATCCCGGGGGTCATCCTCGAGGGGTTCACGAACACTGTGCTCCCCGCCAGGCAGGCGATGTTCGCCTCGTCTGTGGAGCCCGACAGGCGGGCGACGGCCTTCGCGACCTTCCACACACTCTTCGCGCTGGCGTCCACCGTGATGCCCGTGCTCAGCGGCCTCCTCCTCGACAGGATGGGGCTGCTCGGCGGCATGCGTTTCGCCTTCCTGGTCAGCGGCGCCGTGATGCTCCTCACCAGCGTCGGCCGCGCCCTCTTCCTAAAGGAGGACCTTGTCCCCGAGGACAGGCCCCAGGGGGAGGGATTCAGCTTCGGCAGGGTAGTGAGGGAGATGTTCGAGCCCGTGACCAGGCTCAGGGCTCTCAGGGTCGCGATCTTCGGCTCCTTCCTCTTCTCCCTCGCAGTAGGCATACTGACCCGGTACAGCGTCGTCTACGCCGTAGACATGATCGGGCTTTCTAAGGTCGAGTGGGGTCTCGTTGCAGGCGGCATCGGCTTCGTCGGTATACTTACCAGGATACCCGTCGGGAGGATGGTTGACAGGCTGAGCAGGAGGACTAGCCTGTTGGTGAGCTACGCCGTCCGCCCACTCTTCATCCTGGCCTTCACGTTCTCGACGAGCTTCCTAATGGTCCTCGTGGTGCAGACGCTCGACAACGTCTTCGGCTACGTCCAGCAGCCGACGCTCGAGGCTCTGGTCATCGACGTGACGCCGGCGCGGGAGATAGGGAGGGCGTACGGGGCGATGAACATGATACCGGGGATAGCGTTGACCGTGGCGCCCCTCCTCGGAGCCATCATCTGGGAGAGCATCGGCGCGGCGTGGGCCTTCTACGCCTCGGCCCTGTTCTCGTTGACCGCAGCCCTCACCATCTGGACATTCTTAGGGGAGCCCAAGCGGGATCAAGGCGGCTTGCCGTAGACCTTCTCGTAAATCGCCCTGAACTCGTCGGGCGGCGGGGACTCGTATCCTCCTACCTTGCTGTGGGAGATGCCGAACCTCCTCCAGAGGGCCGCCATCATCTCCGCGACCTTGAGGCCGCAGAGGACAGGGTCAAGGATGGGTATGCCTAGCTCCTTCTGGACGTCCCTCGCCTGGCCCACCATGCCCGTGCATCCGAGGACGACGCACTCGGCCATGTCCTCCTCCATCGCCGCCTTCGCCTCCCTGTAGATCGCGGCACGGCTCTTCTCCACATCCCTCATCATCGGCACTGTGAGGCCGAGAACCCTCCAGGAGGCAATCCTTGAGTCTAGGCCGTACCCCTTCGCGGTCGCCATCATCTTGGGTATCCACTTCCTCCTGCCGACGAGGACGGAGAACTTCCCGGCCGAAATCATCGAGGCTAGGCTAAGGCTCGCCTCGCAGACTCCGACGACGGGCATCTTGACCAGCTCCCTCGCCTCCCTCAGCCCGGGGTCGTAGAAGCACCCGATCACGGCGGCGTCGAAGCCCTTCTTCTCCGCCTCGACTATCGCCTCCATGAACGTGTCCGAGGCGATATGCTCGTAGAACTCGTACTCGAGGTGTGGTATGCGGCGGTCGAAGGCTATCCCCTCCACCTTGGTGGAGTCATCGACGAATCCCTGGACCCGCTCCGTCGCGATACCTACGAAAAGAATCTTCAAGTTCAATCCGGGAAATCTCCCTGAAATAATATTTGTATTACTCTATATAGAATTTTGGTCGAAGTAAAAGGATCATCAGACCGCAGGACGGTGGATTACTGCTATTTGAAGCTAATATACTGCCACTAAATTGAGTCCTGTTGCATCTTACAGGAAGAGAAAGTTTTGAGTGAAACCACTAGTCTTAAGAGAAGTAAGTTCAGAGATTGAATGATCTCAATGGATTGTGATATCTTGGTGATAGGCGGAGGAATTCTGGGCTTTAGCTCAGCCTATCATCTGAAATCTCAGAATCCGGATAAGAGGATAATTGTCATAGACAAGAATAGCGGGCCGGCTCAGGGGAACACGGCGAAGAGCGAGGGGGCGTTCAGGAACGTCTTCGCCTCCGAGACGAACTTCCTCCTCGCCGACTCGACGATAGACTGGTTCAACCACTTACAGAGCCGGATGGGGTACGACCTGAAGCTCAACTACATAGGCTACCTCTGGCTCTTCAGCGAGGCCCAGCGCCGCCGCCTCACGGGGGTCTTAGACACCATGAGGATGAGAGGCATAGAGCTCAGGACGATGGGGAAGGAGGAGCTCAGGGAGAGCATCCCTGACCTCATCATGGACTTCCAGGGGGACGAGGAGGCGGAGATGATGGGGCTAGAGCCCGTCGAGGTCGGCCTGTTCGCCCCGAAGTGCGGGAGCGTCGACGCCGACGCCGTCTGCCGCGCCTACGAGGCGGAGTTCCTGAGGCTCGGAGGCGAGGTCAAGTACGGGACGGAGGCGAGGAGGCTACTCGTCAAGCCCAAGGAGGAACTCGGCATATCTGGCGAGCCATTCATCTGGCAGGAGAAGCACGTCGCCGGGGCCGAGACGACGAAGGGCGTCATCGAAGCCGGGACGACCGTCGTCGCGACCGGCGTCTGGTCGGAGGGGCTCCTCAACCCCATCGGCCTCGAGTCGATGATGAGGCCGAAGAAGAGGCAGCTCTTCGTCTTCAAGGACCCTAAGCTCGGGGGCTTGATGAACATCAGGGGGCTCAGCGGAGAGGGCGCCCTCCCACTGACGATACTCCCAACGTCCGGCGTCTACCTCAAGGGCGAGGTCACTGAGGGAAGCATCTGGCTCGGCTGTGCCGACAACCTCGGCAGGAAGTTCTCCTTGGAGGAGGACCCGCAGCCGGAGAAAGAGTACTACACAAACAACATCTATCACGTCCTCGTCAAATACCTCCCCTGCTTCGCTGACCTCCGCCCCATGAACATGTGGGCGGGCCAGTACGCGATAAACAGCCTCGACATGACCCCCGTCGTCTCCCCTTCGCCAGGCATGATCTACGTCGGGGCGGCAAGCGGGAGTGGCATAATGAAGAGCGACGCAATAGGTCGCATCGTCTCCGCCGAGTACGCCGAGAGGAAGGAGGCGGAGCTCTTCGGCGGTCGCAAGTTCCGCGTCGCAGACCTCGGAATCGCTACGAGGAACGTCGAGAAGGAGACCTTCATCATTTAACCCCCCACCGAGCCGGCTGTCTATGATAAACTTGTACAGATTACTCCGAACGGTGATGTAGCAAGGCTGAGAGATAAGCCAATAATCCCCTTCCTATTTAAATGGATCAATCGGAGACTTGAAAAAACCTAAAATAATAGATGATCACATAATTTTTCTTAGACTTAGTATGTCTGAAAAGAAATTAACAGATGCGGATCTCGATGACTTTCTCCTAGGGGCCACCATCCTCGGGACGGGTGGAGGCGGCGGTTATCGCGGAGATGCTCCGCCCCCGGACTAGGCCCTGGTTTAGGGCCTTATGGTAGATGATGGCTGCCTTCTCCTTTATCGTCGGCGGTATGTGGAGCTTGTCGCAGAGCCCGTTGAGCTCCGCCATCGCCTGTGCGAGGTTACGGTCGATGCTGCTCTGATAGCTGCTCCTT
>JAUYEB010000246.1 GCA_030691555.1 Candidatus Bathyarchaeota archaeon | reverse complement strand
TTTTTTATCGTTATCCGCTGTAGCTGAAGCTGGGGGATACGCTTTTCAGCGGCGCCCCCCGTAACCCACCCAGCGGTGAACCCCACGTGCCCAGGAACTTCAACATACTCGCCACCACCGAACGCATAAACGAGAGCAGGGCCAGCAGCGAGCTCTGGATACTGCTCAGGGCCGCCGGCGACGAGAGCCCACTCGTCGACAGGCTCGGCATCTGGGGCGTGGTCGTCGCCCTGACCCCCCTCGACCCCGCCGAGGCCGTCGCCCACATGAGGGCCGACTTCACCAAGAAGCCCGACGCCATACAGGCCCTCTACCGCATAATCCCCATCCAGCGCCTAGTCCCCACCACCAAGGAGGACATAGTCAAGGCCGCACACGAGCTCGCCGCCGCCAGAGGCCCCGACGAGTCCTACAGGATCACAGTCGAGAAGAGGCGCACCAGCCTGAGCAGCAAGGAGCTCATAGAGGCCATCGCGGACCCCATCGAGAGGAGGGTCGACCTCGAGAACCCCGACTGGTTCATACTCGTAGAGACCGCGGGGAGGGTGACCGGCGTCTCAGTCGTCCGCCCCACGAGCATGCTCAACGTGCAGAAGGAGCGGTACCGCCTAGCGACGGAGGCTAAGAAGGGCGCCGCGCTCAACGATCAGCCTGCCTAGGGCGTCCGGGCCCCCTGCTGCCTCAAGCTCCGCGTCCCCGACCCCATACGCCTTCCTCAGCCTCTCCCGCTTCGCGGCGTCGAGGTCGAGCACGGCGTCGTCCTCGTCCCCGAGGAGCCCGGCAACCCTGCGGTACGCCGCTTCGGCCTCCTTCGGGTTGCTGGCGAAGACCATCAAGGCGATCCTTTTACTACCTTTGCTTAGGCCCATCATGCCCAGCGCCTTAGTGATCTGATCCTGCGCCGAGGCGTAGAGGAGGGCCTCGACGGTGATGCTCTTAGAGACGGAGAGCCCCGTCCCCATCGACCTCGCCGCGTTGACCGCCGCCATGAGAAGGTGGTCGTACCCCGCCACCCCGTCGGCGTCGAGGAGCTGGGCGAGCTGGGGCGCAGCCGCCTCGGTGACCTCCTTTACTATCCTCTTCGGGTCCAGCGCCCCTCCAGCCCTGAAGCCGCCTATGGACACCGCCCAGGGCGAGTCCTTGACCACGGCCGTCCTCAAACCAACCCACCGGAACCGAGTGAGAAGGCGCGACCCCCCGTTATAGCCGTTATCACCCGAGGCGGCCCGCCAGCGTCGATAGGAGGCGGTCGACCTCCTCCTCCGTGTTGTAGAAGTCCACCGCGACCCGTATCCCAGCGGGGCGGAGGCTCAGGTAGAAACCCGCCTCCTTCAGCAGCTTGAAGGTCGCCTCCGTGTCCTTCGTGGAGAAGCTCACGACCCCCGACCGCATCTCCCTCTCCCTCGGGGAGACTATCCTTGCCCCGAGGTGCTCCAGCCCGTCGTAGAGCCTCTGGCTCAGCTTCAGCACCCTCGCCTCGATGGCCGGCGTGCCGAGTCCTAGGAGGAGCTCTATTGCCGCCTTCGTGCCCACCGTGCTCAGGTAGCTGGGCTCACCCAGCTCGAACCTCTTCGCGTTATCCTTCAGCCTCGGCCGCTCGATGTCGTGCTCCTCGACGGAGCGGTACCCGAACTGCACCGGGGCGAGGTCGGGGATGAGCTCCTCCTTGACGTATAGGAAGCCCGCGCCGCTGCAGCCGATGAGCCACTTGTAGGCCCCGTTGGCGTAGAAGTCGACGCCGTCCCTCTTCACGTCCACCTTGAGGGCGCCCGCCGCCTGGATGCCGTCGACGACGAGGTGGGCCCCGTGCTCGTGGGCGAGCTCCGCGAAGACCCTCAGGTCGTGGCGCGCGCCGGTGAGCCACTCGACGTGGCTGACGCTTATCGCCCTCGTCTTATCGTCTACGGCCTTCTCGAGGTCGTCGAGCCTGACGGCTCCCCCCCTCCCTCTGACGATGCGGACCTCGACCCCCCTCCCCCGCTGGGCTATCCAGGGGTAGAGGTTCGCCGGGTTCTCCAGGTCGTTGACGACGACGTTCTCCCCCTCCTTGAAGCGGAGCGCCTCGGCGACCGTCGCCAAGCCGGCGGAGGTGTTGGGCTGCGAGCACGCCTCGTCAGCGGTAGCGCCGACGAGCTTCGCCCAGAGGGCGACCGCCTCCTCCGTCCTCGCGTCCCCCCTCCTGTCGAGGCGGTCCCAGTCGAGCAGGTAGCCCCTGATCGCCTCCTGCACGGGGACGCAGGGGGGGCTGTGGTTCGCTATATCGAGGAAGGTGGTCGTCTTCGTCACGGGGAAGTACTCTTCCCTTATCTTCTCGACGTTCATGGTGGAGTGATAGCGGCCTAGGGTGTTAAAGGGTTGACCCCGCGTCTACGGCGAGGACCGTGTACTCGGCGACGCGCCTCAGGCCGAGACTCTCGGCGGTGGCGACCGAGGCGGCGTTGTCGGCCCAGCAGTGCCAACCGACCCGCCCCACGCCCACGCCCGCGGCGTGCCTGAACATCGCCCCAGCCACGAGAACGGCCAACCCCCTCCTCCTGTGCTCTTTGACGGTCTCTATACCCACCTCGCACCTGTCACCGAGGTTGTACTCGCTCATGCACCAGCAGGCGAAGCCCCCGCCGTGGACGGCGGCGAAGCCGAAGCTCTTCCCCAGGAACTCCTCGACCGACTCCCTCTCCGAGCACATCTCCTCCCGGACCCAGTCGGTGTGTCCGAGACCCCTGCCGAGCAGCTCCCCCGTGATGCGCTCCACGGCGTAACCCTCAGGCGGCTCAACCGCCTTCACCTGCGAGGGGTCTCCCTCGTAGTAGAGCCTCCCCCTCCTCCTCACCCGATAACCCGATAGTAACTTCTCGGCACCGTCGATCGCCTCGGGGCTGCAGTAGGCGACGAACTGCCCGTGGGTGGAAGCATAACGGTTCAGCTCCTCCCCGAAGCCCGCACCGCCAACATCCCCCACCAGGTATAGCCTGTGCCCCGACCACGTCATCGCGGCACGAGGCGCCTCGACGTCGTCTACGAACATCCTCGACGCCGTCTTTCCCGCCAGCATCGACTCGACGGCGAGATGCACATCCATCCCCGCCCAGAGGGTCCTCACCCGACGAAACTGGCCCGCCTCAAGCTCGGCGACCAACGCAGACACCCAATAGGCGGCCCCACGCCGATTTAAACCGGGCCACATCCACCCACCCCCCGACCCGGATTCTCGATACCCTTTTACAGCGCGCCTACCACATCAGGCAACAGAAGGGGATACACATGGCAGCCTTCGGCAATGAAGAGGAAACGGGGCCGGTGAAGATCGGCGACCTGAACCAGTACTCGAGGCAGATCAACGTAGTAGTGAAGGTGATCAGCAAGACCGACGTCCGCGAGGTCGTCACCCGCACCGACGAGACAAAGCACAAGGTCTGCGAGGCGCTCGTCGCCGACGACACCGGCGCCATCTACCTCACCCTCTGGGACGAGTCCGTGGACCAGGTCCAGGAGGACCAGATACTATCCGTGAAGAACGCCTACATGAACACCTTCAAGGGCAGCATGAGGATGAACATCGGCCGATACGGCAGCTACGAGGTCCTAGAAGAGGCACCCTGGGCCGACGTAAACCTCGACAACAACCTAAGCGCCAAGCAGGTCGAGTACAGCGGCCCATCCAGGGGCGGCAGCTTCGGCGGCGGCCGCAGGTACTGAGCCCAACCTTCTTATTTTAAGCGACGCCTCATCCAGCCATGTCAGAGACAGTGGTACTCGAGACCACCAAGGGCAACATCGAGGTCGAGCTCAACAGGGCCAAGGCCCCCGTGACCGTCGACAACTTCGCCAAGTACGTCAAGGACGGCTTCTTCGACGGCACGGTC
>JAUYEB010000220.1 GCA_030691555.1 Candidatus Bathyarchaeota archaeon | reverse complement strand
GGCTTGTGCCGCGGACAAGAGTTTTCGGCGCCAAGCGACCCTGGAGCGGCATTTGGAGTTGGCGGGGCAGCAGGTGAAGGAAATGAAGGAAATGGGAGAGGCCTGTTCTCCGGAGGTCAGTGAGCGAATGGCCAAGGCCCGGGAGCGGGCGGTGCGGGAGAAGAAAGAGCGTTTGGAGTCGGCTTTGCGACAGTTGCAACGGACCCAAGAGGGCCAGTCCAGCCCCGAGAAGCGGGAGAAAGCCCGGGCCAGCACGACTGACCCGGAGGCTCGGATCATGCAGCAGCCCGGCGGGGGTTTTGCTCCCGGTTACAATGTGCAGATTTCCACGGATGCCAAGGCCACCGTGATTGTGGGGTTGGGGGTCAGCCAGGCGGCCAATGATGCCGCCGAGCTGATTCCGGCCGTGGAGAGGATTGAGGCCAACTTGGGGCAGGTTCCTCAGCAGATGGTGGTAGATGGAAGTTTCATCAATCAGCAGAATCTGGTGGAGATGGAAAGCAGAAAGATTGAGGTGATTGGGCCGGTGCCCGATCATTCGAGCCAAACGGTGGCCGCGTTGCAGAAGCGGGGGGTGGCTCCCGAGTTTTTCCCGGATGCTTTTGTTTATGATCAGGAGAGGAATGGTTACACTTGTCCCGCCGGTCAGAGACTGGCATACGAGGGGCAGGAGAAGAGGGGCTTTTCGGTTCGCCGCCGTTATCGGGCCAGGGTGGGGGATTGTCAGGGTTGTCGGTTTAAAGGGCAGTGTTGTCCTGACTCCAAGGTTCGTTCGTTGGTGCGGACGGAAGAGCCTGCGGAAGTGAAGGCGTATCGGCAAAAGATGGAAACGGAGGCGGCCCGGACGATTTACAAGCAACGGCCGGCCGTCGCGGAATTTCCCAACGCTTGGATCAAAGAGAAATTTGGCCTGAGGCAGTTTCGTTTGCGCGGTTTGCTCAAGGTCACGATAGAGGCCTTGTGGGCTTGTCTGACCTACAATATCTGCCAATGGATACGTTTGTGCTGGAGGCCGAAGCAGGCCGTGAGTGTTGGGAAT
>JAUYEB010000200.1 GCA_030691555.1 Candidatus Bathyarchaeota archaeon | reverse complement strand
GCGGCAGGGGCAGGCCGCGCGTCGTCGTCTCATCCACGGCTCTCGGCGAAGAGTATCTCGACGCATACGATCGACTGAGCCACATAGCGCTCAAGGCCACGCCCACCGGCCTCAGGCGGGCCGTGGCGGACGCCGAGTACGCTTCTCGGCTGAAGGCGAGGGGCCTCGACCCCTTCCAGCTGTTTCTGGAGCTGAACGAGCATGTCAGGTCTGCTAAGGGCGCTGGGTGACGCCGTCGACCTCCTCGATGGTGCGGGCCTCGACTACATGGTTCTAGGGGGCTTCGCCCTCCCATTCTACGGCAGGATAAGGTCAACGCTCGACCTCGACGTGGCCGCATACGTACCCACGGAGGAGGCTTACCGGCGGCTTCTTCGCCTCGCCGGTGAGTACGGGTTGAAGCCGACCCTCTGCTCATACAGGAATCCCGTCTCAATCTTCGTCGACGAGGCCGCGAGTCTGGAGATAGAATTGTGGCTTCGTCCCGACGGTGTCGACTGGGACAAGGAGACACTCAAACGGCGTAGACGTGTCAAGAGCGACGGCGTCAGCTTCTGGATCATCGGCCCCGAGGACTTTATAATCTCCAAGCTCGCCCGCCCGGACCGGATGGAGCAGGACGAGCTTGATGTAAAGAGTGTCTTGGCCCTCATGGGGTCGGAGCTGGATGCCGTGTACCTCGCGAGGCGGTCGAGGCAGTGCGGCGTCGAGTCCCTGCTATCCGTGATCCGGGGGAAATGACGGCTATCAGAGCTGGACTATCACCTTGTCGGCCTTCTTCCCGCTCATGTGGTCGATGTCGATGCGGCCGACGAGTATGCGCCCCGTGGAGTGGGGCGTGATCTGCTCAGCGATGATCTTCTCCGGGTCGTCGTCTAGGTGCCTGACCATGACGCGCAGGGCGTGCTCCTTCTCCGCCTGATCCTCTACGAACGTCACCCTGCCGTGGAACTGGGCGGTCCTGTATAGGTGGTCGCAGCTCCCCTGCTGGTACCCGTCGTCGAGGAGTGCCTGGCCCCAGACGCGCGGGTTCACCCTCAGTACCTCGACCTTCCTCCCTTCCCGGGCGCAGTGGAAATAGACGCAGTTCCGGTCCCCGTCGTAGCCGTGGCTCAGGGTGGCGAGGTAGGGCTCGTCCCCGAGGCTCATCGCGACGGTCACGTGCTTCGCCTCGCGCAGGATCGCCCTTACCTCGGCCTCGTCCGTGATCTCCTTGTCCTTGCGCCTTAGAGGATGCATCGTATCCATCTAAGCTTACGATGTTTTAAGCCCACTTAGGATGTTTGAGTCACTGTTTCTACTCCTTTCGCTCGCGAAAACGAGCCACCATGTAGAGCGCGACGACGAGGAGCAAGGCACCCACGGCGATTGGTGAGAGGATCAACGCCTGCGACACCTCTGGGGGTAGGGCGACGTTCGGCGAGACGTACTTCCTCACGAGGACCTGTATGTCTAGCGCCCTCCAGTAGGTCTCCCCCACGACGTAGACGTCGTCGCCGTGGACGGTCACCGCCCTGGCACCGTCTATGCTGTAGTCGCTGTAGTAGTTCTCCCAGAGCACCTCGCCGTCTGGGCCGAGCTTGTATATGGATAGGTCGCTCAGGTCGGTGAAGTCGGGGCGCGCGTGGCCCACCACGTAGGTGTATGATCCCGACTGGGTCACACCCCAGGCCATGTCCCCCAGGGTGGATGTCCCCAGCATCTGCGTGGACCTCAGTTCGCCGTCTCTGCTGTATCTGAGGAGCACGTCCCGTGAGGTCCCGTTCGTAAACGACACGTAGCCCGCCACGACCACCTCACCCGCCGAGTCCACCGAGTTGGCCACGTTGTCGAGCCCGATCGATGCCTCCCTGGACCAGATCGTCTCGCCGTCGAGGCTCACCTTTCTGAGCAGCATCTTGGCCGTGTACACGCCTGTTTTCTCCAAGATCGTCGTGTTGTGGGTCACCTCCCCGCAGACGTAGACGGCGTCGCCGACCGAGAGGCCCCAGTCGGTCTCAGTGCCGTTGGATTCGAACACCTTCGAGAAGAGGAGGCCACCATCTTCGGCATACTTCAACAGGAAGCCCCTGTTCTCGGTGTCCGACTCGATGACGTATCCCGTGACGTAGATGTTGCCGGCGGGGTCGAGGGCGACGCCGCTAGCCTTGGCGTCGGGCCCCGGCCGCCACTCCCTCGACCAGATGAGCCCACCATCCTGGTCGTACTTGAGCAGGAGCGAGTAGGCCGCGTCCTCGGCGATGTGTATGCCGCTGACGTAGACTGAGGCGCCGTCCGTGGCGAGGCCGCGCCCCATGGTGTAGCGCCCCTCCCAGTAGGTCTGGTTCCAGATCAGCTCCCCATCCCCGCTGTACTTCAGCAGTAGGAGGTTGAGCGGGCCGGGGCCGTAGCTGAAGGAGGCGCCCGTGACGAACAGGGCGTCGCCGCTGAACACGGCGTCGTACGAGTAGTCCCTTAACGGCCCTCCCCATGTGTCGGTCCAGGCGACCCTGTACTCGGACGCGTCGCTCAGTATCAGCCCCCTCTGGGTGAAGATGACCGCTATCAGGACGAATTCGAACGCCAGAAGGATCAGGTAGAGGGCGCCGACTTTCCGCATACTCGATTAAACTATCTTAATCCTCAGCTAATATTAGTAGTTAATAACTGAGACGCGGGCCCCCTAGAGCTTCACGGGCTTCGGGGGGCTCGGGTATGTGAACCTGCTCTGGGTCAAGCCCAGCTCGACGAGCATCTCCGCCAGCCTGATGGAGGTCCTGCCCGGGTGCACTATGGTCGCCCCGGGGTGGGACTCCCTCAGCTCCTCCGTGAGCCTGTCGACGTGGTTGTTGAGCGCCATGCAGCCGAAGCAGACCGCGTCCGCCCCGTCCTCGATCGACTCGATCACCGTCTCCTTGACCGCGTCGTAGCTCTCCGGCTTCCCCAGCTCCAGCACGGGGATGTC
>JAUYEB010000148.1 GCA_030691555.1 Candidatus Bathyarchaeota archaeon | reverse complement strand
CACGAGCAGGGAGTACCCGGCCCACCCGATACCCGGCGTCGCGGGCATCGTCGTCCGCGGCGGCGAGGTTCTACTCGTCGAGCGGGGGAGGGAGCCGAGCAGGGGTAAGTGGGGCATCCCGGGGGGCGTCGTCGAGGTCGGTGAGACCGTTGAGGAGGCCCTCGTCAGGGAGGTCCGCGAGGAGACGGGATGCGAGTGCAAACCGGTCAAGCACCTCGCCACATTCGACTCGATCCGCCGCGACGACGACGGCCGCGTCCACTGGCACTACGTCCTCGTCGAGTACCTCTGCCGCTACGTCTCGGGGGAGCCACGCGCCAGCGACGACGCCGCCGAGGCCCGGTGGGTGCGCCTCGATGATCTGGGCAGTGTCGACATCATGGAGTCGACTCGCCGCTTCGTGGAGAAGACGGCGCGCGAGGAAGGGCTCGCCTAGTACTCGAAGCCGTTTTTAACCCATCGCCTCACTGCTCTGTGAGGCGCAGCTTTGTTCAGGGTCAGCGTCGACGTCGGCGGCACCTTCACCGACCTCGTCGCCCTCGACGAGGAGACGGGCAGGCTGGAGAACATCAAGGTCCCCTCCGTTCCCCGGAACCCGGAGAGGGGCGTCACCGACGCGTTCATGAAGTGGCTTGAGGGGCACGACGCTGATCAGGTCCGGATGGTGGGGCACGCCACCACCATCGCCACGAACGCGCTGCTTGGGCAGGTAGACCTGAAAGTCTCCAAGGTCGCCCTCATCACAACGAGGGGCTTCAGGGACGTCGTCGAGATCGGGCGCCAGCGCCGCTCCGAGGTCTATAACCTCTTCTTCCAGCGCCCGCCGCAGCTCGTGGAGCGCCGGCTACGATTCGAAGTTGATGAGCGCGTCGAGCACGACGGCTCGGTCTCCAAGGCTCTGGATGAGGGGCAGCTTGAGGGCGTCCTCGACGAGATCAGGGGGCTCGGCGTCTCCTCCATAGCCATCTCCTTCCTGAACAGCTACGCCAACTCCGCCCACGAGGAGAGGGCGCTCGCCCTCGCCAAGGAGAAGGGCACGTCACCCTACCTAACCGCATCCAGCCACATCTCGAATGAGTATCGCGAATACGAGCGCACGAGCACCGCCGTCGTAAACGCCGCGCTCATGCCCATCATCCATAAGTACCTCACCCAGCTCGAATCCGACCTCCACGACCTCGGCGTCGAGGCGCCGCTCTACGTCATGCAGAGCAACGGCGGCCTATCCACGGCGGGGAACGTGGCCGAGAAGCCCGCCACGATAGTCGAGTCGGGCCCCGCCGCGGGCGTCATAGCAGCCGCGTGGCTCGGTGAACTCGCGGGGGCGGGGGACATCATCAGCTTCGACATGGGGGGCACCACCGCGAAGGCGGGCACCGTCAGGGGCAGGATACCCGAGGTCGTCCCCGAGTACGAGGTCGCGGGCCACATACACATGGGCCGCCTCGTCAAGGGGAGCGGCTACCCAGTCAGGTTCCCCTTCATAGACCTCGCCGAGTGCAGCAGCGGCGGCGGCACAATAGCGTGGGCCGACGAGGGCGGGGCCCTCAGGATAGGGCCGACGAGCGCCGGCGCCCACCCGGGCCCCGCCTGCTACGGGCGCGGGGGGACGCAGCCGACGATCACGGACGCCAACCTCCTCCTCGGCCGCCTCAACCCCGGCAACCTCCTCAGCGGCGGCATGCCCATATACCCCGAGAAGGGAAAGGCGGCACTCGAAGAGCTCGGCAGCAAGGTCTCCATGGGCGCGGAGGAGGCCGCCACAAGCATCATCAGGATCGCCAACTCGATGATGGGGAAGATTCTCCGGATCGTCTCGGTTGAGAGGGGCTACGATCCCAGGGGCTTCACGCTCGTCGCCTTCGGCGGCGCGGGACCCATGCACGTCTGCGCCCTCGCCGAGGAGCTGGAGGTCGACAAGATAATAGTGCCGCCCAGCCCGGGGATGTTCAGCGCCCTCGGCTTACTAACCGCGGACATGTTCCACGACTACATCCGCCCCGTAGTGAAGCGGGTCAGCCAGGTGGACCCCAGAGAGATCGAGAGAGCCTTCCGCGCCATGGAGGCTGAGGGGCGCGAGACGCTCGCCTCCGAGGGCGTGGGAACAGCCGACATGAGCTTCCTGCGCCAGGCGGACCTCCGCTACCTCGGCCAGGCCTACGAGCTCACCGTGAAGGCGCCGAGGAGGGTGGACGGGGAGTCGCTCGTCGCGACCATCATAGGCTTCCACAGGCGTCACGCTGAGGCGTACGGCTACTCCGCCGAGGGTGAGCCAGTCGAGCTCGTCAACCTCCGCCTCAGGGCCGTGGGGGCCATCCCGAAGCCGGACCTCAAGGGGAAGAAGCAAACGAGCAAGCCGAAGAAGACGGGTACGCGCCGCGTCTACTTCGAGACCGACGGAGGCTGGGCAGAGACACCCGTCTACGAGAGGGGCTTGGGTGGGGGATTCGATGGGCCTGCGATCGTGGAGCAGTACGACGCCACGACGGTCGTCTACCCCGGCTGGGCCGCGGAGACGGATGGGGTGGGCAACATGATCCTAGGGAGGGCGAAGTGATGGTGGACAAGACCACCGTCGAGGTGATCCGTGGCGCCCTCGTCTACGCCGCCGAGGAGATGGGCATCGCCCTCAAGAAGTCGGCGTACAGCCCCAACATAAAGGAGAGGATGGACCACAGCTGCGCCCTCTTCGACCCGCAGAGGCGCCTCATCGCGCAGGCGGAGCACATACCCGTCCACCTCGGCTCGATGGCCTTCGCCGTCCGCGAGGGGCTCGCCGCCTACAAAGGTGTGTTGGGCCCCGGGGACATGATACTCCTCAACGACCCCTACCTGAGCGGCACACACCTCCCCGACCTCACTCTCATAGCGCCAATCTACGCCGGAGACCGCCTACTCGGCTACGCCGCAAACAAGGCCCACCACACCGACATCGGCGGCAAGGCCCCGGGCAGCATCGCGGGCGACTCGACGGAGCTCTACCAGGAGGGGCTCATCATCCCGCCCGTCAAGTTCGTCAAGGCGGGGGCCATAGACCCCGAGCTCGCTTGGCTCATCAGGAGCAACGTGAGGACCCCCGAGGTCCAGATGGGGGACCTGCGCGCCCAGATCGCCGCCAACTACACGGGCATCAGGCGCGTGCTGGAG
>JAUYEB010000081.1 GCA_030691555.1 Candidatus Bathyarchaeota archaeon | reverse complement strand
TGTCTCGGCCGTGCCGGGAACGTGGAGGCTTATTATGTCACTCCGCGCCAGGAGGTCGCGTAGTTCGGCCCACTCGAGCCCAATCTCCTTCTCGATGTCGAGGCGCCTAGACCGGCTCCAGTAGAGGAGCCTAACGTCGAATGCCTTGAGCCTCCTCGCCGTGGCGGCGCCTATCCGGCCCATCCCGACGAGGCCGACGGTCTTGCCCATAAGCTCCACGCCGATGAGGTCGCCGTACTTCCTCTCCCAGCCTCCCGTCCTCATAGCCTTGTCGGCGGCAGCTATCCTCCGGGTCATGGATAGCATGAGGGCGATCGTCATCTCAGCGACCGTGATGGTGAGGGCGTCGGGGGTGTTCAGGACTACTTTGCCCAGTTCGCGGGCGGCGGTGAGGTCGACGTGGTCGCAGCCGATGCCGTGGACGCTGACCGCCCTGAGGCGTGGGCTCGCCTTCATGATGTCGCGGGTCACCCTTATGTTGCCGCGTGTGATGAGGGCGTCGGCCTCGGGGGCGACGCGCATCAGGGCTTCCTCATTGGCGCCGGTGGGGAGGGATAGGACCTTGACGCCTCTCTCCTCTAGAAACCTGACGCCCGCCTCGTTGATGGGTTCAGTTATTAAGACCGTCCACTTGGACATGGGGATCGTTGGAAATGGGTCTGGGCGCGGTTAAGAATCTACGGGCGCCCGTGGCCCCTACGGGGAACCTTCGTCGACTCATGCTTCGCCTGCTTGAACACCTTCTCCAGCGAGGAGACGAGGCCGTCGAAGATTTTAACGAGGTCGTACCCCGACTCAGAGGCTTGGAACTGCTCCCTGGGACTTAGGACACGCGCTGTCACCTCGTATCTCACCTTCTCCCCACCCTTCTCGGACTTCTTGATCACTACCTGGACGTTGTTTATGTCCGGGTGTATCTTGAGGCCGAGGGAGATGGCGCGTTTGAGCTTATCCTCGGCGAGGCTCCTCTCTAGGAACTCCTCGTTTGTGAGGCCGACTATGGAGATGGGCAACTCGGGCTCCTTCACCGGCTCGGCGACCAGCTGCAGCAGCTCTTTTGGGGTGATGATGCCGAGGACTCCTTCGTTCTCGTCGACGAGTATGGCGGCGCTCTTCCCCTGGTCCCTGAGCCCCTTGGCGACATCGAGGGCGGTGGCTCCGGGCTTGAACGTGAGTGGGTGCTTGTCCATCATGTCCTCGACTGTGCCGGGGTACTTTGTTATCTTCTGCCCGGACCTCTCACCAGTCTTCGCCCTGCCGATGCCCGTCGTGAAGAACTGGACGATGTCCTGCGCCGTGACAATGCCCACGAGCTTCTCATCCTTCACTATGGGGACGTGGCTGAAGCCCCTCTCGAGCATGAGTTTTCTCGCCTCCGCTACCTTGGCGTAGACTCCGAGGCTGACAGGCGGTATCTTGGCGAGGTTCTTGGCGGGGGTCTTCCTCAGTTCGGGGCAGTCAGCCATCGCGGCGACGATGTCGACCTGCGAGACGATGCCCACTGGCTTCATATCCTCAACGACGGGCAACGCCCTGGCGTTGATCCTGAGCAGCTCTGTAGCTACGCCCCTGACCCAGCTGTCGGAGGTCACGGGTGTCTGCCACTGACTCTTCCAGAGCCTGTCTACCTTGGTCTGTTCGAGCAGCTCGACGTCGAGAAGGTCTCGGATGGTCACCAACCCGATCTTGCCACCGCCGACGACGATGGCCTCGTAGCGGCCGGTCTTCTCGAGTTCTCCCTTGACTTTACTCGCGGTGTCCTCCGGGGTGAATACGCTCACCCTTCTATCAATGAGTTCGGATATCTCGGTCTGGGATAGTTCCTCGATAGTTTTCGCCAAGTAAAGAAACCTCCAGTGATCATTGGGATTAGCGGGTTAAATAGTTACACATAGTTGGAAAACTTATACGGGGATCTGGGAATCCTAAACGGAACCTAAGTGTGTACGTTGATAGTTCTCTACGGGTTTCTAGAAGACTATCCAGTGATGGTTCTCCACAACAGGTACTTGGATAGGGGCACGCTTGAGGAGCCGCCCTCAAGGGGATGGGCGCCGACCACGGCGCGGAGAAGGGGCCGGGTTCCATCTGCTACCACTACCCCACACGGGGGAGCACGTGCAGACAAGCTCCACGATAATCGCGGTGGGCTCGGATGTTGAGCAGTCGAGGATTCATTACTGCCCCGGCAACCCATGTGAGAATAGCTACCGGGAATATTCGGGAATTCTTAAAAAAGTGGGTTAATTGGGGAGCTCTGTGCCGATCTTCTTCTTGACCGCCAGCTCGTAGACCTTGGCGCCCGTGCCGACGTCCTGTATGGCGAGGCCCGTGGCCTTGTACAGTGTTATCTCGTCTGGGCTTATGCGCCCCTTCTTGTGTCCTGCGACGATCTCACCCATCTCGGCGTAGATGTCCTTCTCCGAGATGACGCCCTCCTCCTTCGGCTTGGCGAAGTCACCCACGACGAAGGCCTGTGGTATGAAGTCGACGACGCGCTTCGTCACGGTCTTTATGACGCTCGTCTCCAGTTCGCGCTTGGCGGCGGTGTCGGCGCCGATGGCGGAGACGTGTGCGCCCTTCTTGAGCCACTCGCCCTTGATGAATGGGGTCGGGCTAGGGGTGCATGTGATGATTATGTCGCTGTTCCGCGTCGCCTCCTCGGCGGACTTGACGGGGACGAACTCGGTCTTGGGGTACATCGCCTTCATCTCCTTGATGAAGGGCGGGATCGCCTCGGGGATGATGTCGTATATCTTGACCTTCTTGACCTTGGGGCGGACGAGCATGAGTCCCATTATCTGACTCCTGCCCTGGACGCCTAGGCCGCAGAGGCCGACCTCACTCGCGTCCTCCCTGCTGAGGTACTTGATGCCGACGGCTCCGGCGGCGCCTGTGCGCAGGGCGGTGATGTAGGTACCGTCCATGATGGCGAGTGGCGACCCGTTCTCGGGGCTGTTGATCACGATCTTCGCCTGGACCGCGGGGAGGTTGTAGTCCTTCTTGTTGCCCGGGTGGACGGTGACGAGCTTCGTGCCCGCCGCGTTAAGGTTGGGCATATAGGCGGGCATCGCGATTAGGACGCCCTTCGGGAAGTGGAGGTAGACGCGGGGCGGCATCTCGATCGCCTTGTTACCCATCTCCCGGAAGCCATTCTCGACGGCCTCGAAGGCGCTCTTCATGTCAAGCACCTGCTTGACCTCATCCTGTGTTAAATATAGAACCATGATTATCTCCTTAGAGAATAGGGCGGGTTTGGAGTATTAATTATTTCGAGCACTGTGGAAACCGCCAAATATTCTCGGATAAATCATGTAACCGGGATGGACCTCGCCGCGGCGCTCTCAATCATCGGCTTCTTGCTGCTGGTCATCTTACTATCGGGGCTATTCCTGCTTCAGGTCGTCTTCCGCATCATCCGGCACTGGTACCACTTCCCCATCCCCTCCTTCATGATTCAGTTCATCGATAACCCCCTCAGGCGGCGCTTCATCCAGAGCCCGGAGGTCGCGGCAGACCGGATGGGGCTCCGGCCGGGGATGCGAGTCGTGGAGATCGGCCCGGGTAAGGGCAGCTACACCTTCGCCTTCGCCCGGAGGGTTATGCCGGATGGGGTAGTCTACGCCTGCGATATACAGAAGGACGTTGTGGATAGGCTGAGGGAGAGGGCGAGGAGGGAAGATGTGAGCAACGTCGACGCCAGGATAGATAACGCCCACGCCTTCTCTTTCCCCGACGACTCGATTGACAGGGTGATCGCCCTCTCCTGCCTCGCGGAGATACCGGACCCCGTCAAGGTGCTCAAGGAGTGCAAGAGGATACTAAAGCCGGGTGGCCTAGTCTGCCTGACCGAGTTGTTGCCCGACCCCGATTACCCTTTTAGGGGCACTGAGAAGGGGTGGGCCGCCGAGGCGGGGTTGGAGCTAGCGGAGGAATTCGGCGGCTTCTTCGCCTACCAGCTCCACTTCAGGAAGCTGGTCACGGCGTGAACTTTTCGCCGCCCGTGAATACGCGCTGAAGCTCCGAGTAGAGGACGTGGAATCCGTCCTGGGTCTTCGAGGAGACCGCGATGGGGCTGAACTCGACGCCCATCCTCTCTATTATCTCCAGCATGTCCTGGCTCATCTCCTTG
>JAUYEB010000247.1 GCA_030691555.1 Candidatus Bathyarchaeota archaeon | reverse complement strand
GTTGCGTCTCCGCCGGAAGGGGGTTCGCCCACGTGACTCCCAGGGGCGACCTGACGCCTTGCCCCGTCTCCAACCTCGCCACGCACAACCTCTCAAAATCGACACTGAGGGAGGGGCTATCGAGCCCCCTGTTCAGCAGGCTACGTGAGAGTGATCTCCTAAACTCGGGCCACGCAACAGCTTGTGCGCTAGCATCGCGCCAAGATGAGGTGGAGGAGATCGCCAGATCCGTGGGCGCCTACAGATCCGGGGCGGACAAGTGAGGGTACAACGCAACGGAGCCAAGGCTTTGAGAACCCGCCGCCTCGCGCCGCTTCTCATCATCCTCGTCATCTTCACCCAGATCGCCCCGGCCTACGCCGTGCCCCAGTATAGGTTCACCATGAACTTCACCTTCGAGAACCGGGGGTCTGAGCCCGTAGCACTGAACAGGGAGGATGTCGCGATCCCCCTCTTCCTCCAGAACCAGTGGCAGGTGGTTAACATCACGTCCGCATCGCCCCCCCTCGGCCCGGAGTACAGCGACGAGGATGGAAACCGGATGGTGGCGCCCAGCATACCATTGATCGTGCCACCGGGGGCCAAATACAGCTATACCGTCGTCTACGAGATGGAGTCCCGGGACAAGCCGAAGCCCCAGATAGATCCCTCGAAGGCGGGCTCACCGTCCGATATACCCCCCGACATCATCACGGATTACACATCGTCTTCGAACACATTCCCGGCCAACGACCCGAAGATCGCCGAGGTGACGGCGAGCCTCACGGGGAACGAGCCATCCGTCTTAAGGAAGGTGATCCGGCTCATCAAGTGGCTTAACGCGAACATCACCTACGACAACTACGAGGTGCCGAGGTTCGCAGAGGAGACCTTCGAGGAGAGGAAGGGCGACTGCGACGACCAGTCGATCCTCCTGATAGCCATGCTGAGGAGCATGGACATACCCTCCTACCTTGAGGTAGGCGTGGTCTTCAACAAGGGCATCGAGAACAAGGATACCGTGTGGGATGGCCACCTCCGGATAGACGAGACCGCGGTGGGTTGGCACGGCTGGGTGATGGTCTACGTGCCACCCTGGGGCTGGCTCCCCGTCGACCTCACGCTCATCAAGACCCAGGACCCCCTCGAGGCGGTTAGGAACGCCCCCGAGTACGGCGGAAACCTCGTAACCTCCTACAAGGTCGTAAATCAGGACTACGTCGGTAACGGCAGGGCCTCGAGGCAGAGGATCATAGACTCCACGATCTACGTCTCGTCCGTCAACTCGGCAGCCTACCTGACCGAGCCTTCCTGGCCTAACTCGACGGTGTTGGTGTTAGCCGCCGCGTTAGGCGGAGCGGCAGTGGCCATGTTCTACATCGCCAAACGGAGACGGGGACAATAGTAGGCGTAATCCGCACCGGCGGCCGCGTTTTCGAGACAAGATGTATATAACCAAACCCAAACAGTTCGTTCATGAACCTCGACGGAGCCAGACGACGCCTAGGATTCCTCATGCGTGAGGTCTCCGGCTCCCTCGGGGATATTGGCACACTATTCCCTCTATTGGCCGGGATGGTCCTGGCCGGGTCCGCCTCCATGTCGGGTACGCTGATATGGTTCGGGTTTTTCACGATCACCACCGGCATCGTCTTCGGAATCCCCCTGGCCGTCCAACCCATGAAGGTGATAGCGTCCCTCTCCATCACGCAGAAGCTCCCACCGGAGACCTTGGTGGCCGCGGGGATCATTCTGGGTGTATCGATCCTTCTACTGAGCCAGACAAGGGTCCTGAAGATGCTGCAGGAGCGCCTCCCGAAGGCCGTCATCGTCGGAATCCAAGTGACATTAGGGTTACAGCTCGTAAATAGCGCTCTTACGATGATGGCGGGTAAGCCGTTATTCGGGCTGGACAGCGTCTCCGTCGGCGTCGTTAGCCTAGCGATCATCCTCCTCTCCCTGAAGTTCAGGTCCTTCCCCGCGGCGCTCCTCCTCACGGTCATGGGGTTGGCGATGACCGTCGTCGCCTATCCTCAGATATTGCATAACGTGACGCCGGAGCTGAGCCTGCCGCCGCTTGTCGTGCCATCCTATGAAAATTTTGTTAAGGGGGCTGAGTTGGCCGTGGCTCAGATCCCCTTGACGGTCACCAACTCCCTCCTCGCGACGGTGGCGCTGGGGCAGAGATTCTTCCCGCGTAGATCGCCGACGATCCGCTCCGTCGCCCTCAACTTGTCCGCTATGAATCTGGTGGCCCCCCTCTTCGGAGGGGTGCCGATGTGCCACGGGGCCGGGGGGATGGCGTCTTGGCATAGATTCGGGGCGAGGACGGCGGCGAGCATGCTCATGTTTGGAACGGCATTAACCGTCGCGGGGCTCCTGTTCGGGAATTTTGCCCTGACCTTGATGCAGGCGTTCCCCCTGACCATCCTCGCGGCGATGCTCCTCTCCATCGGCGTCCAGTTCACCTTGATGATCAGGGAGTCCCTGAACGCCTCTGATCTGATGATCACCGCGGCGACGGTCGCCGTCTCCATTCTTTTCAGCATACTCCTTGGTCTGGCGGCGGGATTCCTCTGCTCGGTCATATTGAAGAAGGTGTATAGGGGCGAAGGTTACCCGAAGCCCGCCTCCGTTTAGGCTAGGTCAATAAGGTTTGAAATGAAAAAAGGGGCGCTTCTATGCCTTGCGGTCTGTGCCGCCATTCATCCTACTTCGCGTATTTGTGTGGAGCGGCGTCGAACTTCTGTTTGCACATCCCGGAGCAGAAGTAGTAGGTCTTCCCCATGTGCTCGCTCTTGAACTTGGCCTTCTTCTCGTCGACCATCATTCCACATATCGGATCTTTCACCATACTTTTCACCTCCCCTGTGTTTTTTTGGCGGCGGGTTTGACAGAGCGGGTGTTCGGCGCAGGGTCGTCGACTGAATCGGGTGTTTCCGAGGCTCTGCTAATTCCTCGCATCGGGCTGACTCTTCGGGGGCACCCTAGGACGTAGCATCCCTCGTAGGACCTGCCTCTGCAATTCTCGCAGCCTTCTCTGTGGGGCTTTTCTTCGATGTTAGGTGCATTCGGTGGCTGCCTTGACTTGCTTATCGTTCTAATGGCCGTATATTACACCCGGTTATATATCATAATATGATATATTTATGGTTTATCTATTCCCGTTGGGGAATTTCGTGCGGTCGTCATTTTACTCGGGGGTTGAGGATAATCGGGGAAAATAAGTTAAGTATAAATATATCTAATAATGACATATTGGTGTCCGCCTAAAGGGCGTCGGAAAAAGGATGATTGAGATGGCAAAGGATCTGGTATGCGGGATGGACGTTGACCCCAAGACTTCGAACTATGTCATGGAGTACAACGGTGGAAGCTACTATTTCTGTTCGGAAAAGTGTTTGAACGAGTTCAGAAAAGACCCGGATAGGTACTTACGGGGTGGCGGCGATTCCCGCGGCGGTCACCGCGGCCACGGCGGCGGGTGCTGCGGCATGATGATGGGTGGGGGTTGGACCTCATACGTCTTCTTGGGCATCATACTCCTCCTGCTGATTATACGATTCTTCTGGTGAAAACCCGGTAAGGGTTACTGAAATCGAGGAGGCTCTCTTCACAATCCTCTTCATCTCCTCTTAATAGACTTGAACCTTTATTGGTTCAAGTCGCTGACGGCTTTGACGAGGGGAGCCATCTTGTCGTAGAGTGGCTGTGCCTTGGTCTTCAGGGTGGACTTCGCCTGAGCCAGCTCGCCCTGTAGGGTGACGACCTCGCCTCGGACATCCGCGCCCTCGGCTAGGTAGGCGGACAGCCTCCCGGCTATCTGCTTCCCGATCTGCGTCACCTTGGTCCTCTCCG
>JAUYEB010000241.1 GCA_030691555.1 Candidatus Bathyarchaeota archaeon | reverse complement strand
GCGTAGTCGGGCTTGGGGCTGCAGGGGACGCCGTATATCCTGCCGCTCTTGACGGCGTGGCCGCCGGGGTAGTAGCGGGGGTGGTGCTTCATGGCGGCGTAGCCCTGGTTGTCGTAGATTACTGTTAGGAAGGGTATGGCGTACTCCTGGGCGAGGCCGAGGCAGGCGTGGACCGGGTTGTAGTTGAAGCTACCGTCCCCCTCGACGGCGATGACGGTCTTCTCGGGGGCGGCGAGCTTGGCTCCGAGCGCCACGCCGAGGCCCTGCCCGAGCCCCGTGTGCGCGATGGGACCAGTGGCTTCGAGCTGCGAACCGGGCACCACCCTGTGGCGCTCGATGTGCTCGAAGACCATCGTGCTGTGGCTGATGGTCTCGTGTACGAGTATCGTGTTCTCGTCGACCACCTCGTCGATGCAGTAGCTGAGCCACCTCGGGCTTATGGGACACTGGTCTTTGGTTGATAGCGCAGCCTTCCTCCACTCCTCCCTGAGGCGCTTGTGCTCCGCGCCCCATCGAACGAGCCGCCCCTCGACGCCCTTGCCGTGGCCGCGCGTCTTCCTCACCTCCGCCGCGAGGGCGGGGACGGCGAGGCTCGAGTCGGCGGCGACGAGTAGATCGGCCGGGTAGCTGTACACCGGGTACTTGACCTGCAGGGGGTCGAGGTCCATGAAAGCTATCTTAGCCCTGCTCTTCTGCGTGATGCTGTTCGGGGGGTACCAGGGGGGCCACCCGTTCGCGTCGATGACTAGGATGAGGTCGGCGTCGGCGAGGTAGTTGCCCGGGCTCGGGCCCATGTGGAGGGAGTTATCCGTGGGGAAGTTCGCGTAGCCAGGGGTCTCGAAGACGGGCGCGCCGACGAGCTCGGCGAACTCGACGAGGGACGCGACTGCATCCTTGTTCCTCCCGAGGTACCGCGTGTAGATGAGGGGATTCTCCGCCTTCGCCAGCATCCCCGCCAGCTTCCTCAGCGCCGCGGGGTCGGCCTGAACGGGGGAGGGCCTCGGGTTCGGGTACGGCACCCTCATCTTCTCCCTCTTCTCGAAGAGAAGCTCCCTCGATAGTGAGAGCATCACCGGCCCCTTGAGGTCGGTGGAGGCGATGTCGAGGCCCCTGACCATCGTGGAGAGCACGTTGTCGTTCGACTCCGGCGTGTCCACCCACTTCATGTAGGGCTGGACGAGCCTCTGCTGGCCGCCCACCTCGGTGAACGAGAGGTAGTGGGGGCCCGGCGTACCGCCGTAGACCTCCTCGTCGTGGGTCCTCGCCTCCCCGACGAGCAGCATCAGGGGTATCTGGTCCGTGTAGGCCGCCTTGAGCTCCATGGCGCCGTGTAGCATCCCCGTGAGAACGTGGGCCATGAGCACCTGTGGGCGCCCCGTCACCATGTAGAAGCCCTTCGCCAGCGAGACGCTGAGCCCCTCGTGCCTCGTGTTCATGTAGAACGGCCGCTTCCCCGCCTCGTTGTACTTCGCAAGGTACTCCCACAGGGGCACGAACTCGGTGCCCGGAGAGCTGAAGACGTAGTCAACGCCGTAGCGGTGGAGGACCTCGACGTAGCCCTCCGCCGCCCCCTCGACCCTGATCTCCTCCATTTCGAGAACCCCTAACGGTAGTGAGGGGGCGTCGACGGGTTAAATCATTTCACAGCGCGGCGGCGTCAGCCGAACCACTTGTCGAGCCTCGCAGCCCCCTTCGTGGCGCTGGTGAAGCCCTTGTCCATCTTCTCTATGGCCGATAGCACCTTCTCCCTGCTGAAGTTGTGCTCACCGCATAGGTAGCTGAGTATCCCCGCCGTGTCCGGCTTCCCCCAGTCGAGGGCGTAGTCGTCGGTGACCTCCGGCTTCAGGAACAGCTCCCTTATCTCGTCGATGGGGTGTGGGAACTCGGCGCTGGGCAGCTCGGAGAGCGCCGCCTCTAGGCTGCCGTGTTTCTTGATGAGCTTTATCGCCGTCTTCGGGCCTATGCCCTTTATCCCCTCGGGGTTGTAGTCGGTCCCGATGAGTATCCCCACGTCTATGAGCTGCTCCCTCGTCAAACCGAGCTCCGCGAGGAGCTTCTGGTACTCGTACATCTCGGGCTCGACCTTGATGTAGACGTTCTTCCGCGGCAGCTTGCGGCGGCCGCTTATGGAGAGGTTACGGACCAGGCGCGGGGCGCCGAAGAGGACGGAGTCGAAGTCCTGGCTCGAAGACGCCCAGACTGAGCCCTTTATGGCCATGTAGGCCGCCTGCGCCTCCCCCTCGCCGGGCGCCTGTATCCAGGGGATGCCCATGAGGGTGAGGAGCCTCTTCGCGTCGCCGATGATGTCGGTGGAGGCGACGACCGACTGCTGCCCCCAGCGGCGGGCGCCCTCCTTGTCACCCTCCTCGACGGCCTTCTCGTATCTCTGCCTCGCCTTGACGCGGACCTCGTGGCGCGCCTCGAGGGTCTGCCTCTTAAATTCGGGGGGCTTGCCGTCGAAGCAATAGACGACGCGAACCCCCGCCTCCATCAGGTTGCTGTTCCTGTAGATGAGTCCGCTCAGGTGGCTGGTGATGTGGCCCTGCGCGTCCTTGAGGGGCTCGCCCCCCTGGCCGCGGATTATGGCGAGGAACTGGTAGATGACGTTGTGCCCGTCGAAGGCGACGGCCCTGCCCTTCAGCTCATCGAGCGTGATCTTGCGGGGCTCCACGAGGTCTCCGAACTGGACGCCCAACCCCGACGCCCTCCTAGGAGAGCTCTATGCGCCTCTTGCCCTTGGCCATCTTGGTGACCCTGACGAGGCCCTGTATCTCCATCTCCATCAGGATCTTTCCAAACTCGGTCTCGTTTATGTCCTTCTGGAACTTCTGCACCTGCTTGAGTAGGTCGTCGAACTCCTGCGCGCCGCTCTTGCCCAGGGCCTCGACGATGGTCGACGGGATCAGCTTCGCGTCCATTCAATCGCCTACGCTATGTCCATGGGTGGCTTCTGCTGGTCCCGGATGCGCTTGTTCGTCTCCTGGTACCACTTCTCCATGTCTGGGGTTATCGAGGGTACTATATCAGCCATGACCTTCTCGAAGTCTGCGGCGCTCACCTTGGTCGCGTCGTTGTCCTTGCGGAGGGCGTTTATGGCGGCCTCGCGGCAGATGGCGTCTATGTCGGCGCCGCTATACCCCTGCAGCCTCTTCGCGAGGTCCTCGATCTTCACCTTATCGAGGGGCATCTCCTTCGTCTTTATCTGGAGTATCCTGAGCCTCGCGTCGTTGTCCGGCGGCGGCACATAGACGCGCCTGTCGAACCTCCCCGGGCGGAGGACGGCGGGGTCTATCATGTCCGGGCGGTTCGTCGCCGCGATGACGACTATGTTCTGCAGGCTCATCAGCCCGTCGATCTCCGTGAGGAGCTGACTTATGACGCGCTCCGTGACGCGGTTGTCGCCGCCTCCGCCCCTCGCGGGGACGAGGGCGTCGAACTCGTCGAAGAATATGATGCTCGGCGCCGCCATGCGTGCCTTCCTGAACGTCTCGCGTATCGCCTTCTCGGACTCGCCTACCCACTTGCTGAATATCTCGGGGCCGCGGATGGCGATGAAGTTGGCCTCGGACTCCGTCGCGACGGCGCGCGCCAGGAGCGTCTTGCCGCAGCCGGGTGGGCCGTGGAGGAGTATGCCCTTCGGAGGCTGTATGCCGAGGCGCGTGAACCTCTCAGGGTTCTTGAGGGGCCACTCCACCGCCTCCTTGAGGGACTGCTTGACCTCCTCAAGCCCGCCGACCTCGTCCCAGCGGACGTTCGGAGTCTCGATGTAGACCTCGCGCATCGCGGTGGGTGTGACTTCCCTGAAGGCGCCCATGATGTCCTCGGTTGTTACGATCATCTGGTCGAGGACCTCGTGGGGTATCCTCTTCTGTTCTAGATCTATCTTGGGGAGGTATCTTCGGAGTGCCTTCATGGCTGCCTCGCGGCTGAGCGCCTCTAGGTCCGCGCCCGTGTAGCCGTGGGTGAACTCGGAGATCTTGGGGAGGTTGACATCCTCGGCGAGGGGCATGCCGCGTGTGTGTATCTGCAGGATCACTAAGCGGCCTTCTCTGCCGGGGGTTGCGATCTCTATCTCCCTGTCGAAGCGGCCGGGGCGGCGGAGCGCCTCGTCTATGGCGTCGGGCCTGTTCGTGGCGCCTATGACTATGATGTGTCCCCTGCTCTTCAGCCCGTCCATGCTGGCGAGTAGCTGGGCGACGACGCGCCTCTCCACCTCGCCGGTGACCTCGCTCCTCTTCGGGGCGATGGCGTCGATCTCGTCGATGAAGAGTATGCTGGGGGCGTTCTTCTCCGCGTCCTCGAACATCTTCCTGAGCCTGCCCTCGGACTCGCCGTAGAACTTGCTCATGATCTCGGGGCCGTTTATGGCGTAGAAGTTGGCGTCGGACTCGTTGGCGACGGCCCTGGCGAGCAGCGTCTTGCCGCAGCCGGGGGGGCCGTGTAGGAGCACGCCCTTCGGGGGGTCGATGCCTAGCCGCTGGAATATCTCGGGGTGCCGCAGCGGGAGCTCCACCATCTCCCTGATGCGCCTGATCTCCTCGTTCAGCCCGCCGATGTCCTCGTAGGTGGTCCTGCTCGGCATCTCCATCTCCGGCACGGGCTCGCTGAGTATCTGGATCTCCGTGGTGGGTGAGATCTTGATGATCCCCGCGGGGCGGGTGTTCACCACCATGAAGGGGACGGAGTGTCCGAGCATCATGATGAGGAGCGTGTCGCCGCGTGTCGCCGGGCGGTCGATGAGGCGGTCCTTGACGAAGCGTATGAAGTCGTTGTCGACGCTGATCCTGATGTCGACGGGGGCGAGCTTCACCGAGACCGCGTACTCGGCCTCCGCCTTCTTCACGGAGACGAACTCGTTTATGCTCACGTTGCAGTTCTTTCGGATGAAGCCGTCTATGCGGAGGAGGCTCAGCCCCTGGTCCTCGGGGTAGGCCGGCCAGGCCTTCGCCGCGGTGGACTTCTTGCCCACGACCTCGACGACGTCACCGACAGTGACCCCTAGGTTCTTCATCGTCTCGGAGTCCATTCGGGCGATGCTGCGCCCGACGTCCCTCTGCTGCTTCGCCTCGGCCACCTTCAACTGGACGCTGCTCAAAATGTCCACCTAGGGCTAATCTCAGCAACACAGGGGGTTCTGTTCATATAAAGATTGGTTTGTATCCGAGAGACTCGAAAACTGTGCGTTACGGCTAGATTACGCCCGTTTCCGTTGCCAGCGTCTCTGCGCCGGCCCTGTCCAGCTTGATCTTTGAGAGGATCGTGTATCTTTCCGGCCTTATGCCCTGGGCCGAGACGAGGGCCTCTATGATCTTCTCCGGCTTTATGCCGAGCCCGCTCGCCGTCGTGGGCGCGCCTAGGGTGGTGAGGCTGTCCCTTATGCCCTCCCAGTCGAGGCCGTGGAGCCTCGCCATCATTATCGCCCCGACGCCACACTGCTCGCCGTGGAGGGCGGGCTTGTCGACGATGAGGTCGAGGGCGTGGCTGAAGAGGTGCGCCGACCCGCTGCAGGGGCGGCTGCTCCCAGCTATGCTCATCGAGGTGCTGCAGCTTATCAGGGCCTCGAGGAGGTCGCGAACCGTCTCGGCGGTGTTCTGCCTGATCTTGGGGGCGCTCTCCATCACGAGCTGGCTGCTCATGAGGGCCAGGCTGGCCGCGTAGGCGCCGTAGTAGTCGCCGTTCTCCTCGTGGGCGAGCCTCCAGTCCTGGACCTCGGTCGCCTTGCTGATCACGTCGCCGCAGCCGGCGGCGGTGAACCTGTAGGGGGAGGAGGCTATTATGCCGCTGTCCATGACGACGGCGACGGGGGAGACCGCCTTCACGGTGTATGGGCGCTCCGTCCCCTTGACCGAGGCGAGGCTGCTGGCGATGCCGTCGTGGCTGGCGACGGTCGGGACGCTTATGAAGGCGCAGCCCGCCTTCGCCGCGGCAAGCTTGGCCACGTCGATGCTCCTGCCGCCGCCGACGCCGATGAGCACCTCCGCCCTGGATCTGGCGGCGTCCTCCATCACCCTGCCGACGGTGTCCAGCTGCGCATCCTCGACTATCGTCTTATCCGACTGGATCCCGTCATTCGCCAGTATCCACTGGACTGGCTCCCCGGCGACCTTGAACGTCGTCTTCCCCGTCACGATGAGCGCCTTCCCATACCCCAACTCGTGGCAGATGCCGTTCAGAGACGAGATGACGCCGCGCCCCACTAGAACTATCCTCGGAAGATCTATCCTGTGAACGGGCATGGATTTCGGGGCGTTCGAGGACATTTCAAACCCTGGGAGCTAACAGGTAGGGGAACCCCGGAGGCTATAACCCCTGTGGTGAAGCGTTTTTTCGGCTAACAGAAAAGGTTTTTAAACGACACCCAGAATCTACACTTGGTCTTCCTTCTAGGGATACCCTCTTCCAGAGTGTTTAGTAGGGGAAGGATGAATATGAATAACGAAGTCGAGGCGTTCAAGGGGACAACCACCGTGGGCGTCGTCTGCAAGGACGGCGTAATACTCGGCACGGACACACGTGCCACCGCTGGTAACTACGTGGTGAGCAAGCACGCCAAGAAGGTATACCAGATCACGAACACCCTGGCGATGACGATCGCGGGAGGCGTCGCCGTCGCGCAGAGGGTCGTCGAGATCCTGAAGGTGAACACGAGGCTCTACGAGCTTGAGAAGGGTCGGCCCATGCCCGTGAAGGCGGCCGCGAACCTTGTCTCGGGCATCCTCTTCCAGAACAGGGAGGCCGGGGCCCCGCTGCCCATGCAGGCGATCGTCGGGGGCTTCGACGCCACAGGCGCCCACATATTCAACCTCGACCCCTTCGGCAGCCTCCTCGAGGACAAGATGATATCGACGGGCTCCGGCAGCCCCTTCGCATACGGCGTCCTCGAGGCCATGTACAAGGAGGAAAAGTCCGTCAAGGAGATGCTCCCAGTCGTCGTCAAGGCCCTCGACTCCGCCATGAAGAGGGACACCTACAGCGGTGACAACTTCGACGTCGCCATAATCGACAGGAAGGGATACAGGGAGCTTCCCCCCGCCGAGAAGGAAGCGTTATTGAAGGCCTAAGTTGGATGCAGGGATGCAGAAGCCCCAAGGACTGAGCTACGAAGAGATCAGGAAGACGATCCTAGAAAAGATCCCCGCCGACGTCGGCATAACGAGGATCGAGTTCGAGGGCCCACGCCTCGCCATCTACACCCAGAGGCCCGAGACACTCATAGAGCAGAGCCACATAGTCGGCGAGATCGCGGGCATAATCAAGAAGCGGATAGTGATCCGCAGCGACCCCTCCGTCCGCCTGAACGAGGTCGAGGCGGAGAGGGCGGTGAAGGAGATACTCGTCGATGCGGGGCTCGTGCAGAGCAACTTCGACCCGAGCCTCGGCGAGGTTACGCTTGAGGTGGAGAAGCCGGGCGTCGCCATAGGGAAGAACGGGCAGAACCTCCTAGAGATAGTGAAGAGGACACACTGGAGCCCGAACGTCGTGAGGTCGCCCCCGATCCCGAGCATGACCATAAAGATGGTCAGGGGCTACATCTATGGGAAGAGCAAGGAGCGCGAGCGCTTCCTCCGCGAGACGGGGGAGGCCATCTTCCGCCCAATGTACCAGCAGTGCGGCGACGTCAGGGTCACCTTCCTCGGCGCGGCACGACAGGTCGGCAGGTCCGCCGTCCTCCTCAGGACCCGGGAGAGCCGCATCCTCATGGACTGCGGGATCAACCCGGGCACATCCAACCCCATCGGCGCGTACCCGAGGATAGACGCGGAGGAGTTCGACCTCAGCAAGCTGGACGCCGTCGTCATCACACACGCCCACCTCGACCACTGCGGCTTCCTACCCTACCTCTACAAGTACGGCTACGAGGGCCCCATCTACTGCAGCGAGCCCACGGCGAGCCTCATGGTCCTCCTCCAGAGCGACTACCTCGACGTCACCAGCAAGGAGGGGCGCTTCCTCCCCTACAGCAACGAGGAGGTGAGGGAGGTCATAATGAGGACCATCCCCCTCGGCTACGGCGAGGTCACCGACATCAGCCCCGACGTGAGGCTCACGCTGCACAACGCGGGCCACATATTAGGCTCCGCCCAGGTCCACCTGCACATCGGCAAGGGGCTGCACAACGTCGTCTACACGGGCGACTTCAAGTACGGCCCGACGCAGCTACTCCAGCCGGCCTCCATCCAGTTCCCGAGGGTCGAGACCCTCATCATGGAGAGCACATACGGCGGCCCCGACAACGTGACGCCGGACCGCGAGGAGACGGAGGCGAACTTCGTCGAGATCGCCAACAAGACCCTCACGAAGGGTAAGCTGCTGATCCCGGTGCCCGCGGTCGGGCGCGCGCAGGAGATCATGATGGTGATCAACAAGTACATGAAGGAGGGGAAGATGACGGAGGCCCCCGTCTACATCGAGGGGATGATCAGCGAGGTCACCGGCATCCACACCGCCTACCCCCAGTACCTGAGCAACGACATAAGGGACCAGATACTGCGCGACGGCGTCAACCCCTTCGAGAGCGACTACTTCACGGTGGTGAAGCAGCAGGACAAGAGGGACGAGATAGTGAACGGCGGCCCCGCGATAATCATGGCCACGGCGGGCATGATGGAGGGCGGCCCCGTCATCGACTACTTCAAGCGCCTCGCCCCAGACGAGAACAACGCCCTCTGCTTCGTCAGCTACCAGGTAGCGGGCACGATGGGGCAGCGCGTCCAGTCGGGTATGGGCAGCGCCCAGATGTACGGGCAGAACGGCAAGATGGAGATCATAAACGTCGGCATGAAGAACTACACCGTCGAGGGCTTCAGCGGCCACAGCGACTGGCGCCAGTTGGTGAACTACGTCCGCCGCCTCCACCCGCAGCCGAAGCGCGTCTTCGTCGTCCACGGCGAGGAGTCGAAGTGCGAGAACCTCTCACGCGTCATCGCGAAGCAGAGGGGCATCTTCGGGGTCGCCCCGGAGAACCTCGACACCTACACCCTCGCGTAGTTCTGGAAAAAAGATGTATTCGAAGTAGTTTTCAGGGCTTGAGTTGGACTCGGCTATTCTTAGGGCATAACACTCCTGCCCTTCAATTGATTCAGAAACCTTATTACACCCGGACAACGAGTGAGTAAAACGCAGAAACCCTAAAGCTGCTCACTCTCAGGCAGTGCCGAGGAGGAGGAAGCGCCCTAAAGGTTTCTGCTGAGGCGGCTGCGTAAGACCTGGGGAGGTACAAACGGACGCCTCATCTTCTCAATAAACTTTTAATTAAAAATAGCAGATCATCAAACCTGCGGCGGTTCCCGAGATAGGATACGGGCTGTGGCTGCTGACCACAAGAACACCTCCCCAGGTTGCGCGGGTTCGAGTCCCGCCCGCCGCATAATTAACATCTCCTATTTACCCCATTAACGCCTTCGCGTAGACTTCTTAACCTCCGCGGCGCATTTTGTCTCGATGAGTGATTCTGCGCCGAAGGTGAGGAGGAGGCACGCTCTAAGAAGGCAGGACGCGAGGGCCATCCTCCAGGAGGCGTCGAGCTACCTTAAGGGGCTCTCCTTCTCGCTGGTCGAGGAGGCGGAGACGGAGGACGGAACAAAGATCTACCTGCTCGACGACGAGATCATGCTCTTCAGGGCCGATGGGGGGCTCTACCCGACCCTGAGGTGCGGGTGCGTGGACTCCCTGCCCGCCGTGATCGTTGACATGGGCGCGATCCCGTTCGTCTGCAAGGGCGCGGACGTGATGGCCCCGGGGATAACCGAGATTAAGACGCCGTTCGAGGAGGGCGCCCTCGTCGTCGTCCGCGACGTGAAACACGGCAAAGCCCTCGCGTTGGGGAAGGCGCTTAGGCCCTCCGCCGCGATCATGGCGGAGAAGAAGGGAAAGGTCATCCACAACCTCCACTACGTGGGGGACAAGCTATGGGAGACGAAGCCCTAGGCGCCGCGTAGCCCGGGCAGGACGAAGAAATAGAGCCCGATGGCGAAGGTGACTAGGACTATCACAACGAACATCAACGCGCCCGTGAAAACGACCCACCAGACCCCATACTTCCTCCGCCCACTCTCGAAGCTATCCAAGTAGCCCCTGCAGTAGGCCCTTAGTCGCTCGATGAGGCGCCCCGCCATCCTACCACGCGCATACGCCTCGGCGCCGTGCACCGCATAAACTTTATCCGCCCCGCCCGACTCTTTCACAGGATTCGGTGAACGTTATGGGTAACGGTATGCTCGACGGCGTACGCATCCTAGACTTCGGCCACTTCTTCTTCGGACCCTACTCCACCATGATCCTGGCGGACATGGGCGCGGAGGTCCTCAAGGTTGAGCCCCCGTGGGGGGAGATCAACAGGCTGGGCACAAACCTCTTCGGAGGCGCCAGCGCCAGCTTCCACTACCTCAACAGGAACAAGAAGGGCCTCGCCTTCAACCTCAAGGACCCGACGGCCCTCGAGATAGTGAAGGAGCTGGCGAAGAAGAGCGACGTGGTAGTCGAGAACTTCAAGCGCGGCACGATGGACAAGCTCGGCCTAGGCTACGAGCAGCTCAAGGCCGTGAAGCCGGACATCATCTACGCGAGCCTGAGCGGCTTCGGCCTCGACGGCCCCTTCAGGGACCGCACGAGCTTCGCCCCCATAGCCGAGAGCCAGAGCAGCTGGCTCCGCCTCTCGGGCGACAACGTGGACCCTAACGGGCCGCCGGTGGTCCCCGCGGAGTACCACGGCGACCTCGACCCCGGCCTCTACGCCACCATCGCCATCCTCGGCGCCCTCAGGCACCGCGACAGGACCGGCGAGGGCCAGCTCATCGACGTCGCGCAGCTCGACTGCATGATCGCCCAGTGCGGCGTCAGCATCGCGAGCTACAGCCTCAGCGGCAAGCTCCCCTGGGTGACCAGGGCCGCCCGTAAGGGCATCGGCGCCTGGGGCATCTTCAAGGCCAAGGACGGGAAGCACATCTACGTCGCCGCCGACCAGAACATGGACGGCAGGGTCATGAAGGC
>JAUYEB010000199.1 GCA_030691555.1 Candidatus Bathyarchaeota archaeon | reverse complement strand
TCGCCCTCCTTGTGTATCTGGAGGCGCTCGCCGTCGAGCTTGTACTCGGCGGAGAGCCTGCCCAGCTTCTCTACGATCTCGTCGGCGGTGCTGAGGCGCTGCGCCGCCATCGCCATGATGGGCTTCCCCACCGTGATCCTGAAGTGCTCTATCGCCTCCATCCCCTTCCCGGCGAGCGTCTCCGCCACGTCTCCGAGGTCGCTGCTCAGGTAGTAGGCGCGCTCAAGCGCCTCCCGTGCGTCCTTAGAGCCGGTCCTGGCGAGCGCGAGGGCGTCGAGGATCGTCATGTCCCCTATCCCGAGGCGCAGTGCGCCGACGACGGTCCTCGCCAGGTACCGCGCCGCGGTCGGTGAGGCGTTCACCATCAACTTCACCAGCCTGTCCACCTTCCGGGCGGAGCTCCCCTGCCCCGACTCCTTCGCGATGGCGTCCAGCGTGTTGTAGACCTCGGATGCCGTCGGCTGCTTCCCAGCGAAGCTGGCGACCTTCTTCTGCCTGAGCGCCGCCTCGGCGGCGTGGCCGACGTCGCCGGTCTCGGCTATCAGCTGCTCGACCCTCGCCTTCGGGAGCCCCGACGCCTTCACGATGGCCTCTACGACGCTCTTCTCCGCCATCCCTATCTCCGGCTCACCCGTCCAGTCGGGGTGAATCTTCCCCTGGGTCAGGTAGATGACCTCCGCCATCTCCTCCGGCTCCGCCTCCCGGAACAGCTTCGCGAGTATCTCCGTCATCTCGAGGCGCTTCGTGGTCGCCTCCAGCTTCTCGTAGGTCTCCACGAGGGCGTCGTAGAGCATGCAGATCGGAGAAGAAAACGGGGTAGGCGATTAAAACCCTGCGCCTAGACCGTGTACTGGTTCGCAGACTTCTTGCCTATCGACTCGAACTCCTCGAAGGCGTCGATGAGGCAGTAGCCCCCGGCGCGCCCGGTGAAGAGGTCGAACACGTACGGCGTCCCCTTCTCGGCCTCGATCATCGTGAGGAGGTTTGGGGGAAAGTAGTTGAGGGTGAGCCTGTCCCAGATCATGTCCAGCTTCGGTGCCCCCGCGTAGCGCAGGGCGACGAAGCTCCTGAAGTGGGTCACCATGTCGACGTAGTGGCTCGCGTTCAGGTTGGCGAGCTCCGCCACCGTCTTTATGCAGTCCGTCCCCTCCCCGTCCCTGATGAACTCCAGCGCCTTGTCCAGCTTGTCCCTGTGGCGGCTGAGCATGTGGTCCCTCGTCGCCCGCTGGAGCCTGTCTCCGCCTACCCAGTCATCCGCGTGTATCACCTCGTGGACCGCCGTGTAGAGGGAGAGGGTCGAGGCCAGCTCCGGGATGTCGAGGGGCCTGTCGCTGAAGGGGAGGTTCCGGTCGAGCATGATGGTCGAGGGCGGGGTGAAGCAGCCGAAGTCCATCCCGTACTGGCAGCCCCGGATGGTGACCAGGGAATCCGAGAGGCACTCCCCCCCGGAGAGCCTCTCACGGGTCTCGATGATGTTCGGGCCGAGCGGTAGCTGGAGCCGTAGCTGAGCCTCGCGGACGAGCTCGACGGAGCCCATCACGAGCCTCCTGACGTCCTCGTGTGTCAGCTGCCTCCGCTCAAGCATTATATATCTTTTGATGGAAGGTGGACCCCCTTAAAAGCGCGTTGGTGTAATTACTCTATAGACGCGGGGTACGTGTCGCATCTGGGACGCCACGCGTCTATGTGTCGAAAATGCTATAGACGCCCTCCCCCGCCTTCTGTAGTCAGTGAGTGACTTGAAATTCGGTGCCCAGACGGAGTACGGGAAGCTCAGGAAGGTGCTTATGCACCGCCCAACCGAGGAGAACCGGCGCGTCACACCGGGGAACAAGGACGCCTACCTCTTCAGGGACGTCGTCTACTGGAAGGAGTTCGTCTCCCTCTCAATCAGGCATGGTTTAAGGATAGGGAAGGGGAACGGGCCCACGAACCCCATGGCTTGGATCTACAATCAGGCCGAGAGATACGCCGTCCTGGAAAACGTCTCGAAGGCCGTCGCCATGCTCGAGGAGAGCGACGCCTTCCACCGCCTGGTTCCGGAACTCCAGGTCAACATAGGCATCCCTCCCCTATCCCCAAGACACCTCCGACATCGTAGGCATCCCAGGCAGGATAGTCAAGATCGACACTAGGGTGAAGGCATCATCGTGCCCCAGATTCGGGGGGTCCAGGCACGTCGCTGAGGCGATCCTCGCCGCGAATGAGCTGGACCCGACGATAAGGGCCGCGATGAACATCAGGCACACCGCCGAGACCCTCGAGGCCTGCCGGGGGGTTGGTCTGAAGGTATCCTCCTACGACAGGAGGGAGGAGCCTGAGGAGGTGAAGATGACCGAGGGCGGGACCATTCCATGGGGGACACGGGTCGCCATAAGGAGACTCGGCTCGACCCCCGACATCATATACCACGACGGGGATTGGGGGAAGGAGCCCATGATAGAGATCCTCGGCGTCGACGCCGTCGACGTCGCGGGGAAGGCGCTGAGGGTGGCAGAAGCCCTGCAGCGTTTATGGATGGGGCGCATCACCGTTTAAAGGTTTGAGATTCAGGACATTCGTGGGCTATCTCTGGCTCCACGGATTGCTGCTCTAGAAGACGATCACCCCACGGCTTCGTGGCCCGGCTTATAAATTCTACATTTTTAGTGAGGTATTCGGGGACCTGAAACAGATAAGGGCCCCCGGCCCCCAGGAGCCCGGGAGACACTTTGACAGACAGAACCCGTTTTTAGTTGTGATTCGTGGGCGCGCGCGAGCCGAGTAATAGGCCCATGACTACGCCGACTAGAACTGGTTTTTTATTCACATCCTTAACCTCTTGCCAGTCTCCGAATGAATAAAAATGTGCCAATCACAACCACAATGTCTCCAATGATTGCCCAGAGTCTCCAGTCGGCGTACACTAATAGGGTAATATTTTTAGTGAAGCCATTGACCTCCACTTCGTATTGAATGCTGGAGATCGGGTTAGAAAAGGGATTTTGCTGTACCTCATATCGAGTATTGCTGGGGATGGATCTCGGTTTCTCATAGGGATTTGTTATCAGTATGGTCGCGCCCTGGAGCCGGACACTCACGGGAGTAGTCTTTAAGGTCTCATTCACCTTCATCTGTATGTTGATGGTTGTCATTGTCGTTCCGTTGACAACAATTGGAACAGCGAGGGACTCGTTCTGTCCCCTGAACTTCTCGGTCATTATATTGAACCTGAGTTCCCCAAAGTTTGGTGCACTTGAAGTCACCACATTTGGGAGAGTTACATTATTGATCGTCATCTCGGCAGCACAAGAGGGTACTATTGTTACTATCAGTAGCATCATCGCTAGCATACCCATTCTTTTTCCATTCATTTTCTTTCCTTCCATTTTCGCGCGCGCCATTTAACGTTTATGGATGGCGCTTATCTCCATTTAAAGATTACCGGTATGGAGTACTACGTTTTTGGTGGTTCCGGCTGCTTGGGCTGTCGACCGTTCACCCATATGTCGTCTCACCTGTCCTCGTGGGGGGTCAGTTGCCGGAGGATGATCTCTGTGGCATCTTCGCCGTCTTCTCGACGTCGGCGCTGATCTTGATGAGCAGGGTGAGTTCTTCAGACATGGTTTATCTCCGTGTGAATGTTGCCCCGCCGGATGAGGAAACAGATAACTCTCCGACTGGCTGTACCGCTCATATACCTCGAGGGCTACGTCGTGGGATACCTTCGCCTCTTCGAGGGTGGCCCGGGCCTCAACCAGACTCGTCATGGGTTTCAACGCGCCTGGCGACACGCTGGAGATCCAGCCTGAACGGCTCTGCCGGATAAGGCACATTTAGACAGACCCGTGACGGCGATGTTTACAACTGTTAAGGGGCTAGTCTGTTCTTGCCGTGACGTGACACTCGCGCGTTTGAAGTGCTGGCAACTTCCGCATATTTCGACCAACAACTCTCACCTACTAAATCCGGGGTTACCTAGTTTCCTTAGCGCGCGGTTTCGCCTCATGCGTTGCCGCCCATAGCATTGTTGGCACAGGTTCTTCGCGTGGATCGCGCCCTCGGCTCCGCAGCACTCGCATCGTCCGACGCCGTGAAGAAGCTGGGCTTCTACAAGGGGGAGCTCGAGACGTGGGCTGAGACGGTCGAGAAGGGTTTCCGGGAGGGGATGGACCTCAACGGCATCTGGGAGCTGCTCAGGGAGCAGGACCCAATCCTGCGCCTCTCCGCCGAGGGGGACGACAGCAGGCGCAGGACCGCCATCCCCAACATCATCGGCCTCGTCGAGTACACCAAGTGGAAGCTCAGGGAAGAGGCCGCCAAGTCTTCATAAGCACCCTCACCCGAACATCACTCGATAGAATTGTATTCTGAGAGCCATTGTCACCTCGGGGACATGAGCCCCGCGGACGTGAAGAGGGCGGAGGACGCGGGCCTCGCCCTCATGATAACCATGGGCCTCGACAAGGCGTCGACCGACGTCGCGCTAAAGCTTGCGAAGAGGCACAGGAGCGTCAGGCTAAGCCTCGCCGTCCACCCCTGGTACAGCGACGAGTACACCGAGGAGACACGCGAGACGTTCGTCGCCCTCGCGAAGAACAGGGAGGTCGTCGCCATCGGCGAGACGGGCCTCGACTTCACGGGGCGGATGAGCCACCAGTGGGTCCGCGAGGAGAAGTACGTCGACAAGGAGATACAGAGGGCGACTTTCCGCGCCCACGTGGCGCTGGCGAAGGAGCTGAAGCTCCCCGTCATCGTCCACGACAGGGGCGAGGGGCAGGAGGCCCTCGACGTTCTGGAGGAGATGAGCGCCGCCAGGACCGGTGCGATCATGCACGGCTTCGCCAAGGACGAGGCGTACGCCCGCCGCTGCGAGAAGCTCGGCATCCACCTCAGCCTCGGCCTGAGGACCCTGCAGAATCCGCCACCCGGCTTCGAGGCCGCGGTCAAGTATGCTCCCCTGAGGCTGATCGTAACCGAAACCGACTCGAACAAGCCGTGGGAGGTCGTCAAGGCGTGCGAGATCATCGGGAGGATGAAGGGAATCCCCACCGAAGAGGTGGGGTCACGGGCCACGGAGAACCTGATCAGGCTCACGCGCAGGTAGAGGCACAGGTCTCATAAGCCCCCGGACCCAATTATCCAAGATTTGTGATGTCCGTGCCGATCATCAGCCACTGGATAAACGGGCGCTCGGTCGAGGTGCCCACGAAGGAGACGGGGCCGGTCTACAACCCGGCGACGGGCGAGGAGATCGCCCGCGTGCCCAGAGGCGGGGCGAAGGATGTGGAGGCCGCCGTGGCGGCGGCTGCGAAGGCGTTCCCCGCCTGGCGCGACACGCCCCTCATCGCGAGGAGCGCGATATTCTTCGCCTACCGCGAGCTCTGCTGGAAGCACAGGGAGGAGATGGCGAAGCTCATCACCCGCGACCACGGGAAGACCTACCCCGACGCGCTGGGTGAGGTCGTGCGTGGTCTCGAGACGGTGGAGTACGCCTGCGGGCTCCCCGTGCACATGGCGGGGATGAACACTCCCAACGTCTCAACGAGCATCGACGTCCGCACGCTGCGCCAGCCGCTGGGCGTCACGGCGGGCATCACGCCCTTCAACTTCCCGGTCATGGTCCCCATGTGGATATATCCCATAGCCCTCATGACCGGCAACTGCTTCATCTGGAAGCCCAGCAGCCACACGCCGG
>JAUYEB010000112.1 GCA_030691555.1 Candidatus Bathyarchaeota archaeon | reverse complement strand
ACAAGCTGATCGTCGTCGCCACGTTCTACCCCATCGCCTACATGGCCGAGCAGATAGGCGGGGACAAGATCGAGGTCCAGAGCCTCATCCAGCCGGGCATCGAGGTGCACAGCTGGCAGCCCTCGGCGGGAGACCTCGTCGCCTGCAGCGACGCCGACGTGATATTCTACAACGGCGCGGGCCTAGACAACTGGCTACAGGACGACGTCTTCCCCGCGATCCCGACGGAGGGGAAGCTCATAGTCGACACCACCCAGAACGTCACCCTCTGGAGGAACGTCGAGCAGTCGGAGATACAGGAACACGGCGTATACGACACGCACACATGGGTCAGCCCATACGAGGCGAGGCAGCAGGCCGAGGCAGTCTACAGGGCGCTTGTGCGCAGGGACCCGGTAAACGCCGACTACTACTCCGAACGCTGGAACGGGATCTCCTCGAGGCTCACCGACCTCGACTCGTCCTACAGGACCCAGCTTCAGAACACGAGCAGGGACACGATCTTCGTCACCCACGACTCCTTCGGCTACCTGGCGAGGCGCTACGGCTTCCAGCAGCAGGCGATAGTCGGCCTCTCCGCCGACCAGCAGCCCAGCACCCAAACCATCGCCTCAATCATCAACCTCATGATCCAGACCGACACCTACATCTTCTACCTCGAGCCCGGCTACTCGGACGCCTACCTGCAGACAGTTAAGACAGAGCTTCAGGCCCGCACCGGGAGGGACGTCACCGTGCTCAAGCTCTACCACATGAACGGCCCCCTCGAGGGGCTCGACTACCTCCAGCAGATGGAGAGAAACCTTGTAAACCTCGCCGAGGGACTGGGATAGTGATGGAGAAGAAGCCAGTGATCGAGGTCGAGGGGGTGAGCGTCTCCCGCTCCGGCACACGCGTGATAGAGGGGGCCAACTTCACCGTCCTCCAGGGCGAGTTCGTCGGCGTGGTCGGCCCCAACGGCGGAGGCAAGACGACGCTCATCAAGGCCACGCTCGGCCTCCTCCCCCGCGACTCGGGCGCGGTTAGACTCTTCGGCCAGCCCGTCGAGCAGTTCAACACGTGGAAGAGGATAGCCTACGTCGGCCAGGACGCCGTCAACTTCGACCAGACCTTCCCCCTGAGCGTAAGGGAGCTCGTCAGCCTCGGCAGGATACAGAAAGAGAACCTCGGCCACCGCCTAACCGGGGACGACTGGAGGAGGGTCGACGAGATACTCGGATTCATGGGCATAAGGGACCTCGCCGAGAAGCGCATAGGCCAGCTCTCCGGGGGCCAGAAGCAGCGCGTCTTCGTCGCCAAGGCGATGGTGCGCGAGCCAGACATCCTCTTCCTCGACGAGCCCGTCGCCGGCGTCGACGCCGAGACCCAGGAGAGGTTCTACATGAAGCTCAGCAACCTCAACGCCCAGAGGGGCACCACCATCATCGACGTGAGCCACGACCTCTCCGCCGTCTTCTGCAGGATGAGCAGGGTCATCTGCGTAAACAGGGAGGTCAACGTCGCCGACATAGGCGACGAGATGGGCTTCACCAAGGCGCTGAAGAAGGCCTACGGGGATCACTTCCACTTCGTCTTCCACGAGCACATGTGCGAGGGACTCTTCGCGGATGACAGACCCGATTAGCCTCCTGGGGTACCGCTTCTTCCAGTACGCGCTGCTGGGGGGCTCGGTCGCGGCGCTAGTCTGCGCCCTCATCGGGCTGTTCGTCATTCTCAGGAAGGAGTCGATGATCGGCGACGGCGTCGCCCACATAAGCTTCGGCGGCATAGCCCTCGGCCTATTCCTCGGAGTCAACCCGCTCCTCACAGCACTGGTCGTCGCGATCCTCGGAGTCCTCGCCATCGGCTACATGCGCCGCCACGGCCTCGCCCAGAGCGACTCCGCCATAGCCGTGATGCTCGCCGTCGGCTTCAGCACCGGACTCATCCTGATAAGCCTCGCCGGCGGCTTCAACGTCGACCTCTTCAGCTTCCTCTTCGGCTCCATACTCACCATAAGCACATTCGACCTCACTGTGATCGCCGGCCTCAGCCTCGTCAGCCTTATCGTCGTCGGCGTCTTCTACAAGGAGCTCCTCAGCATCACCTTCGACGAGGAGGCCTCCCGCCTGATGGGCGTCCCCGTGGGACTACTTTCCAACATCTTCAACGTCCTCGTCGCCGTGACCATCGTCCTCAGCATAAAGGTGGTGGGGATGATACTCGTCGCGGCCCTCCTCGTCCTCCCCGGCCTGACGGCGCTGCAGCTGGGCATGAGCTTCAGGGACTCCGTCTTGGCGGCGATCCTCTTCGGGGTCGTGAGCGTCGTCGTCGGCGTCTTCGCCTCCGCCATCTTCAACGTCGCCGCGAGCGGAGTCATAGTCTTCACGCTCGTCGCCTTCTTCCTCGGCGTCGCCGCCTGGCGGCGCATAGCCTGACCAAGATTTATCAAGCCCCCTTCCCAACGACGGACCAGTGATAGGATGCCACTCTACGAGAAGCCCCACAGGAACCATGACAAGCACCTCTGCAGCCTGGTCGCCGAGGGGGCGGACCTGAGCGAGTACAAGGAGCTCGTGAGGGACCCCAAGTACATCTGCAGGGTCTGCGGCAGGGCCGCGGCGAGCGAGAGGAACCTCTGCGACCCCGTCCCGCTCTAGGCCCCTTTTTCCCTACTACCGCCCGTCTGCGGGTCAAGGTTTAATGCCTCGCGGCGCCGATGCCTCCCCGTATGTCCGCAGCGGGGGTCCGCAGGGGGTACACGCTCCTCACCCTCTACATCATAGAGGTCGTAAAGGACCTCGGGACGCAGCCCAGCCTCGACAAGCTCATGGAGGCGGCGGGGAAGCAGGGCAAGATCATCGCCGGGGAGATGAGGAGGCAGATGCCCACTGGCCTACTACCTCTCGAGGCGGGTGCGTGGGTCTACCAACGATTCATGGAGGACGCGGGGGCAGAGGTCGGCGTCCACAGGAGGGACGAGGCGGGCGTCACGTTCCTCGTCCGACGGTGCCCCTTCCACGAGGCCTTCCTCGACGTCGGCGTCGACTGCGGCATCTTCCTCAAGGGGCTCTGCGGCAGCCTCACCCTCCCAGCCATCCAGGCCACGCTGACAGAGTTCGACCCGCGGCTCAGGGTCGAGAACGTGGTCGCCCGCCAGTC